>CAMOGO010000024.1 GCA_946614075.1 uncultured Lachnospiraceae bacterium
GGATGACAATGGGGACGGTTCTCCGTGTCACCATTTAGGTGACACGGAGAACCGTCCCCATTGTCATCCGAGAACCGTCCCCATTGTCACCGTCCCCATTGTCATCGAGAACCGTCCCCATTGTCATCTCATTCGCTCAGTACGAGCTGTACGTTGTTTTCCTTGAAATAGTCTACATATTCCTTTGCGGGAAGTCTGTCGGTGATGACGGCGTCAAACTCATTGCCCTTGGCGAAGGTCAGGAGGGCGGAGCGGCCGAATTTGCTGGAATCGACCAGCAGATACTGGCAGGTGCTGCGCTCCATGATCTTCTTCTTGATCGCGAGCTCCTCGAGGGAGGAATTCGTCGCGCCGTTTTCCAGGGAAAAAGCGGTGCAGGCCATAAAGGCTTTCTTGATATTGTAGGAGTCGATCATCGCGAGGCACTGCTCGCCGACCAGAGAGGCGGTCTTGTTCTTGATGATGCCGGGGAGGCCGATGACGGTGAAATTCGGGAAATTCAGCGCACTGTACAGGACGTAGATGCTGTTGGTGACGATGGTCAGGTGATGGAAGCTGTCCAGATGCTCCAGGAGCGGGACAGTGGAGGTACCAGTGTCGATGAAGATGGTGTCCTCCTCCTCGATGAACTGCGTGGCGCGGGCGGCGATCGCGAATTTCTGTGCGGAGTTCTTCACGCTTCGCTCATAGTAATCCGCGAGGCTGTCGGTCGTGACCTCTGTGGGCTGGATCCGGCGGGCGCCTCCGTAGATTTTCTCGATCTTGCCCTCTGACTGCAGGGTCTCCAGATCGCGTCGGATCGTGTTGATCGAGACGCCGAAATGGTCGATCAGCTCCTGTACGGTAACTACGTCCTTGCTTCCGATGAACTGTTCTATTTGTCTGATGCGCTGTTCCTTCATATATTCCTTTCTCCTCTGGCTGCCATCTCCTGATGTCGGTCAATCTTAATTCCTGCCCGGTACATTGCCTGGCTTTCTGCCAGGTACATTGCCTGGCTTTCTGCCAGGTATACTGCCTGACTTTGTCTGATCCCTTTCCAGGACCCTTGTCTCTACAAGGAAAACACGCAATTGTTTTTTCAAATTATATGAAAAAATATAGCATGCCTTTTACAGGAGTATAGCACATCTGATATCACTTGACAAGAATATTACCAATAAAATGAACACATTTTGGTAAAATCCTCGCATTTCCTGATGTTAAGGAAGTCTAACCGCACAATAGTTGGGCAAAATGCCCAAAAACAAATCACAAAACTATCAAAATCGCCAAATTTGTGTATACATGTTGACACAGAATTGATCGTTCGTTATAATCAAACCATAAAGCAACAAGGAAATACCCAAAATGCACCAATTGCATACATAAAAGTGCAAAACTTCCTCAATGTGGTGAAAAAAGGCGGGTAATAAAATGATCGTTACATTGAAAGAGCTGCTGGATCAGGCGGCAGCGGAAAATAAAGCAGTCGGTTCCTTCACCTGCTCCAATATGGAGATCGTGATGGGAACCATCAAGGCGGCCGAGGACAGCCGTACCCCGATCATCATCCAGATCGCGGAGGGACGTCTGGCTCACACACCGCTCAATATGATCGGACCTCTGATGGTGCAGGCGGCTAAGGATGCCAAGGTGCCGATCGCGGTTCATCTGGACCACGGTCTGACCGTCGCCAAGGCGAAGGAAGCCCTTTCCTACGGCTTCACCTCGATCATGTTTGACGGTTCTCGCTATTCCTTAAAGGAGAATATCGAGAAGACCAATGAGGTCGCAAAGCTTGCGAGAGAGTACGGAGCTTCCGTCGAGGCGGAGCTTGGCACGATCGGCGGCAAGGAAGCTACGGACAATGACGAGGTCTCCCGTTACACGAATGTGGACGAGGCGATCGAGTTTGTGAAGAACACCGACATCGATGCGCTGGCGGTTGCGATCGGAAATGCTCACGGACATTACAAGGGCATCCCGAAGCTGAATTTTGAGAGACTGACCGAGCTGAGTGAGGCTCTTCCGGTACCGCTCGTGCTTCACGGCGGATCCGGCATCGCGGATGAGGACTTTAGGATCGGCATCGACCTCGGCATCCGCAAGATCAACATCGCGACGGCGAGCCTGGACGCAGCGATCAAAGGCGCCGGCGACTACATGGCCACCCCTGGCGAGCATAACTACTACACATTCAATGAATGCATGGTAGAGAGCGTATATCAGAACGTGATGCACTGCATCAAGGTTTTCAATAATAAGGAGGCACTGGGATGAAATATCTGGAGGTAGATGAGAGCAGGAAATTTGACCTGATCCTTCTGGGCCGGGTAGCGATCGACTTTAACCCCGCATACAGTGATGAGGTTAAGGAAGAGTTCAAGCCTTTAAAAAAGGTTCATTACTTTGAAAAGTACGTCGGCGGCTCGCCGGCCAATATCGCCTGCGGCGTTGTGAAGCACGGACTGAAGGCCGGCTTCTTAGGATGTGTATCCGATGATCAGTTTGGCGATTATGTCATCGATTATTTCGATGAGAAGGGGATCGATACCTCTCACCTGACCAGAGCAAAGCACGGTGAGAAGCTGGGCCTGACCTTCACCGAGATGCTTTCTCCGTCGGAAAGCTCCATCCTGATGTACCGCAACCAGGCTGCTGACCTGCAGCTGCATGTCGATGACATCGACGAGGAGTACATCAAGCAGGCAAAGATGATCCTGATCTCCGGTACGTCTCTGGCTGAGAGCCCTTCCCGCGAGGCAGCCATCAAGGCCGTCATGCTCGCAAAGAAGAATGGCACCAAGATCATCTTTGATATCGATTACCGTTCCTACAACTGGAAAAATGCGGACGAGATCTCCATTTACTACTCGATCGTCGCAAAGGAAGCCGACATCATCATGGGCTCCCGCGAGGAGTTTGACCTGACCGAGAAGCTGATCAAGCCGGGCATGGACGACATCGAGAGCTCCCAGTACTGGATGAGCAAAAATGCAAAGATCGTCGTCATCAAGCACGGTATGCAGGGCTCCACGGCCTACACGATCGACGGACAGAAGTTCTCGATCAAGCCGTTCCCGGTCCGCGCGAGAAAGGGCTTCGGCGGCGGCGACGGTTACGGCGCAGCCTTCCTGTACGGCCTGTTCTCCAACTGGGAGATCATCGACTGCCTGGAGTTCGGCTCCGCAGAGGCATCCATGATGGTTCGCTCCAACAACTGCTCCGAGGATCTTCCGACGACCGAGCAGGTTCGCGAGTTCATCCGCCAGGAGAAGGAAGAGTACGGCGAGATGATCGCAAGAGTCTGATCAAAACAGAAGGAAGGGGTCAGACCCCATGTGAACAAGATCTTACCATCGGCGATGTACCGGTGAGAGATAAAGTGTAAATGCAAAGGCATTACAAAAGAAAAAAAGGAGGAACGTAACAATGAAGAAATTTGCAAGTTTACTTCTTGCAGCAGCTATGGTTCTGTCCCTGGCAGCATGCGGCAACGGCGGAAGCTCCAGCTCTGGCAGCTCCAGCGCAGCTCCGGCAGGCGGCTCTTCATCCGAGGTGATGACTGAGGCAGCTGGCACAGAGAAGGCAGACGAGGCTGAGGCTCCGAAGTGGGATCAGCCGGCTGAGTTCGAGAAGGCTATGGCAACGATGGATCTTTCCGACGTTGTCGAGGGTGTTGAGGAAGCTTCCTTCACCATGAGCACTCACTGCTCCGAGACCGACTCCAACTATCTGTATGCTCTGGCTTTCCAGAAAGCTGTTGAGACTCTGTCCGGCGGCGCTATGAAGGTCGAGGTTTATGCAAACGGCTCCCTGTTTGGACAGGCTGACGCTCTGCAGGCTACCCAGCAGGGTACTCTGGATATCGCTAACTCCGATACCGCTCTCCTTGCTAACTACAATCCGGGCGCAGGCGTCCTGGATATCCCGTTCCTGATGAAGAACCGTGATCAGGCTCTGAAGTGCGTACAGGATGATGAGTTCCTGGACTACATCAACGAGATGCTTGCTGACAGCGGCATGCACGTTCTGGCTATCCTGCCTCTGAACTTCCGCAACTCTCTGGTTAAGGACATGGACATCGACTCTGTCGACGATTTCAAGGGCTTCATCATGAGAACCCCTGAGGCTCCTCACACGATCGCTGCTTTTGAAGCAATCGGCGCAACCCCTACCGTTATTCCTTCCGGCGAGGCTTATACCTCTGTTCAGACCGGTGTTGCCGATGGTCTTGAGGGCCACGCAGAGTACATGGTACTCCAGAAATTCTATGAGGTCGCTAAGAACTACGTTCAGACCCAGCACGTTTTCACCTTCACCGATTATGTCATCAGCCAGAAGGTTTATGATGGCCTGACCGACAAGCAGAAGGAAGTCGTTGACAGAGCTGCAAAGCTTGCTCAGGGCGTCCACATCGCTTACACCGCAAACCTGTATCCGGCAATGTATGCTGAGCTCGAGGCACAGGGCTGCAAGATCACCGAGATCGACATCCAGCCGTTCATCGACGCTACCGAGGACTATCGCAACAACTACATCGCTGAGAACGGTCTTGAGGACCTGGTCGAGAAGATCAACAGCTACGAATAAAGCAAAGTATTCGGGTCAATAAGACCAGTAGCTGTGAAATAGCAAGGCATTCGGTCAGGTAAGACCGATAGCTGGTAATATTGCTAAGGCATGGGCCGGGCGTCATGCCCGGCCCTAGCTTTTTTAGAAAACGGAATGAAAGTGTATGCTTTTAGCTTCGCGAACTACGGGCAGATGCATATGCCTTCGTCGAATGAATTTTGGGGGTCTGACAATGAAGGATAACAAAGTCATCAAGACTATCCGGACGATTACGAACATTATCGTAATCATTCTCTTTTCCATCGTTGTCGTGGTTGTTTCCGCACAGGTTTTTTCACGATTTGTCATTAACCTGTCTATCCGCTGGGCCGACGAGCTTTCACGGTTCGCCTTTGTCTGGCTGATCTATATCGGTGGAGCGGTGACGATACGAGATGGACGAAATGTTTGCTTTGACCTGATTCTGGATTCGCAGAAGGGTAAAATGTGGAAGCTGCAGTTTACGATCGTAACGGCAATTTCCCTGCTGTTCCTGGCTCTGATGACTTATTTCGGCGTTGTCCTTTGCCAGGCTGAGCTGACCGAGGTTTCCCCGATCATGAAGTGGCCGATGTCCGTCGTCTGCCTCGCTGTCCCGCTGGGCGGCCTGCTGATGATGCTGGAGGAGATTTGCTACTATCTGGAGCACAAAAATGACCGTGACGGCGACACGAATGTTAAGGCTGTCGAGGAAGGAGAGGAGGTATAAATCATGTTAGTAATGTCGTTTGTACTCTTCCTGATCTTCCTGTTCCTGGGCGTTCCGATCGCGTTTTGCTTAGGCGCCGGTTCCATCCTTGCCATTCTGATCAAGGGTACGATCCCGGCTACGCTGGTCGCGCAGAAGCTGTTCTCCGGCGTTAACTCTTTCTCCCTGATGGCCATCCCGTTCTTCATGCTCTCCGGTGAGCTGATGGAGGCAGGCGGCATCTCCGAGAAGCTGATTGAGATTGCAAGGGCTTTCCTGGGCCACCTGACCGGCGGCATCGGCCTGGTAGACATTGGTACGTCAGCCCTGTTTGCCGGTATTTCCGGATCCGCTGCTGCAGATACCGCAGCCGTCGGCTCCATGCTGATCCCCTCGATGATCAAGGAAGGCTACCCGAAGGGACTGGCCTCCGTCATCCAGGCGACGGCAGGCTCCCTGGGCCCGATCATCCCGCCCAGTATGACCATGATCATCTACTGCTCGCTGACCAACCTCTCGATCAGTGAATGCTTCATGGCCGGCATCATCCCCGGTATCATCATTGCCGTCGGCACCGCGCTTGTCACCATGCGCTACGCTGTCAAGCTCGGAATCAAGGGCGGCAGGAAGTACACCTGGAAAGAGCGCTTCAAGGCTTTAGGCGATGGTATCTTCGCTATCATCATGCCGATCATCATCATCGGCGGTATCGTATCCGGTGTCTTCACCCCGACCGAGTCCGGTGCTGTCGCCTGTATCTATGCCCTGATCGTCAGTATGCTGGTCTATCGTAAGCTGAAACCCTCCATGCTTCCTGGCGTCCTGCTCCGCGCAGCTTCCATGAACGGCATGTGCCTCCTCATCGTAGCAGGTGCATCCATCTTCAGCTGGCTGGTCGCTTTCGAGCGTTTCCCGAACATGGTTGTCAGCTTCTTAGTCAGCCTCACCGACAGCAAGTATGTCATCATGATCCTGCTGGTTATCTTCCTGCTGTTCGTCGGTATGTTCATCGAGACTCTGTCCGCGACCATCATCGTCGCTCCGATCCTGTTCCCGGTCGCCGCACAGTATGGCATCAGCGATATCCAGTTCGCATTGGTCATGGTTATCACCCTGGTATACGCAGGCGTTACCCCTCCTGTCGGAGGCGTCCTCTTTATCACCATGGGTATTGCAAAGGCAAAGATGAAGGATGTACTTCCTTACCTGATGCCTTACCTGGCAGCAGTCGTTATTTCCCTGCTGCTGTTCATCTTCGTACCGCAGGTCGCACTCTTTATCCCGAACCTGCTGTTCCACTAAGTTAGTTCACCCGGATTATTCCGCCAGGATTATCGCATCAGAAGTACCCTGGCGGAGTGTCCGTCAGGTTATTTCGGAGGCATAGTATGAAAAGAGAAGATTTACCGCTGCAGGTGGATTTCACCGGACGCGTAGCGGTAGTAACGGGCGCCGGCGGCGTGCTCTGCAGCGATATGAGCCGCGCACTGGCAGCGGCAGGAGCGAAGGTAGCGCTCCTGGACATCAATGAAGAGGCTGCGCAGAAGGTAGCGGATGAGATCGTCGCAGACGGCGGCTGTGCCATCGGAGTCAAGTGCAACATCCTCGATGAGGAGGATATCCGCAGGGCTCACGAGCGCGTACTCAAGGAGCTTGGCCCGACAAACATTCTCTTAAACGGAGCCGGCGGCAACAATCCCCGCGCTACGACGACAAGCGAGTATTTTGACAAGTCCCAGCTGGGAAAGGAGAAAACCTTCTTTGACCTGGACGAGGCTGGCTTCCGCTTTGTCTTCGATATCAATTTCACCGGTGAATTCATGGTGACCAAGGAGTTTGTCAAGGACATGCTCGATGGTGGCGGCAACTGCATCCTGAACATCGCCTCCGTCAACACCTGGCTGCCGCTTACCAAGATCCCGGCATACGCCGCGGCCAAGGAAGCGGTCGGCAACTTCACCAAGTGGCTTGCCACCTATTTCTCCAAGGTGGGGATCCGCGTCAACGCGATCGCCCCTGGTTTCCTCTCGACACACCAGACCGCAGCTCTTTTCTACGAGGCGGACGGCGTGACCCCTACGCCGCGTCTGGGACGGATCATCGAGGGAACACCGATGAAGCGCCTCGGAACCCCCGACGAGCTCTTAGGCGCCGTACTGTTCCTCTGCGACGAGAAGGCAGCCAGCTTCATCACCGGAGCGGTCCTGCCGATCGACGGCGGATACACCTCCTACTCGGGAGTATAAATATCGAGAGTGGTTCAAGCCGTCTGACGGTGCCGGGGATTTGACCCGAGGCACCTTGCGGTGCCGGGGATTTGCCCCGAGACACCGGCCGGTGCGGGAACATTCCGCATAGGATAAAGGCCTGATTTTCAAGAAAGTGAGGGAGCACTGTTGTCCGAGAAAAAATATACGGCATCTGTAGTCTACGACAGTACGAACATGCATGCCCTGAGCCACGCAATCAACAACACCTTCAAGTTCAACCTGAAGCTGATCTATGCAGTCATCTGCATCGGACTGATCGTCGTGGGCGTTTTCTTAGGCTTTGACAATCTGACCGGCATCGTATGCATCGCTTTTGGATGCTTCCTGCTGCCTTCCATCAATGTGATGGAAAAATATGAGGCCAATCAGGCGATCAAACGCCTGAACGGCTATGTCCCCAAGGTAAACTACGAGTTCCGCAGGGATGACTTTGTATGCTTTAATGAGAAGGAGAGAAACACCTTCGCCTACAGCACCATCATCCGGATGGTGCGCATGAAGGAGGCCTACTACCTGTTTCCGAATCCGACGCAGGCCTACATGATCGACCGCACGACCCTGAAACCGCAGGATGAGGAGGGCTTTGAAGCGCTCCTCGCCGAGAAGGTCGGTCTGGAGTGGACCGCGCCGAATTCGTTCCTGACCCTGTCTCTTAAGAAGATCAGGTCAGACAGTAAAAACACAAGGCTGAAAAAGGCTTAGGAAGCCTCGGACAGCCTGACAGGAAAAGGGCCTGAAGGATTACAAACGGCTTCGGGCCGGATGAATAAAACGGCTGAAAGCCGCATCGAAAGGAGTATCTTGTTATGAGTGAAGTAGTTCGTATGAAATATTGTGCAGGCGGCGAGTGGAAAGAGTCCAAGACCGAAAAGTACATGGCTGTCACCGATTCCAGTACCGGTGAGGTTATCGCAGAGGTTCCTTGCTGCACCGCTGAGGAGTGCGAGGAAGCCATCGCAGCTGCACAGGCAGCATTCCCGGCATGGTCCAAGCTGTCCATAGCCAAGAGAACCCAGTACATGTTCAAGTGGAGAGAGGTTCTCTACGCTCACAAGGAAGAGCTTTCCGTCCTTTGCGCAAAGGAGCTTGGCAAGACCTTAAACGAGGCTAGAGGCGATGTCCAGAAGGCAATCGAGCCCACCGAGGAAGCTTGCGCACTGCCGACCCTGATCCAGGGCGATGGCGCTATGCAGGTTACCACGAACTATGACACCACCAGCTATCGTTTCCCGCTCGGCGTAGTCGCAGGCATCGTTCCGATGAACTTCCCGGCTATGATCCCGTGGGGCTGGATGGTTCCGCTTGCTATCGCCTGCGGCAACACCGTAGTCCTGAAGGCCAACAGCCAGACCCCTCTGACCTCCATGCGTATGCTCGAGCTCTTCTACGAGGAAGCAGGCTTCCCGAAGGGCATCGTAAACCTTGTTACCACCAGCCGTGAAGAGGCTGAGATCTTCCTGACCGATGAGCGCGTCAAGGCTGTCACCTTCGTAGGTACCACCGGCGTAGGCAAGCACATCTACTCCGTAGCAGCTGCTCACGGCAAGCGTGTACAGGCACAGTGCGAAGCCAAGAACCATGCTCTGGTCCTGGCTGACTGCGACCTTGAGGCTACCACCAACGCCATCATCAACTCCACCTATGGCTGCGCCGGCATGCGCTGCATGGCACTCCCGGTCGTCGTTGTCGAGGAGAGCATCGCAGACGAGTTCGTCGCTCTGCTGAAGAAGAAAGCACAGGCCCTCGTTGTTGGCTGCGCTTACAAGGAAGAGACCAAGCTTGGCCCGGTTTCCTCCGCCGCACACAAGAAGAAAATCTGCGACTGGATCCAGAAGGGTATCGATGAAGGCGCTGAGCTCGTACTCGATGGCCGCGACATCGTAGTTCCTGGCTATGAGAACGGCTTCTTCGTAGGACCGACCATCCTCGATCACGTAAAGCCCGGCATGACCGTCGGCGACCGCGAGATCTTTGGACCGGTTACCTGCATCAAGCGTGTCAAGAATTATGAGGAAGGCATCGCCATCATGAACGCTAACCCGTTCGCAAACGGCTCCTGCATCTTCACCTCCAGCGGTTACTACATCCGTAAGTTCGTTATGGAGACCGACGGCGGCATGGTCGGCGTCAACGTAGGTATCCCGGTTCCGACCGCATACTTCCCGTTCTCCGGCAACAAGGATTCCTTCTTCGGCGATCTGCACGTACTGGGCAAGGACGGCATCCGCTTCTTCACCCGTGCAAAGACCGTGACCACTCACTGGTTTGACGAGCACGCCGGCAAGAAGGCCGTAGGAACCTGGGAAGGCTCCACCGAGCAGTAAAATCCTCTTTTTGAGTAAAAGTAAGTTTGAGACGTCCTTGCGAGTCCGCTCGCAAGGACGTCTTATTTGCACACGGCTGCCCTGAGGTAGATGTTGCCTTACGGCAACGGGCAGCCGGCGCAGCGAGTAGGAGTCGGGTAAACCTCCTCCTACTCGATTGGAGGTCTTGTATTGGCCGCCCGGGATTGAATGGCCCAGGGAAGTAGGGGAAGCAAGAGGTTGTTTCCCTGTGGAGGCCTTGTATTGGCCGCCCGGGATTGAGAGGCCCAGGGAAGTAGAGGAAGCAAGAGGTTGTTTCCCTGTGGGGGTTGGAACCTCGGGAGTGGGTGGCCCAGGGAAGAAGAGGAAGCAAGAGGCTGTTTCCCTGTGGAGGTTGGAACCTCGGGAGTGGGTGGCCCAGGGAAGAAGAGGAAGCAAGAGGCTGTT
>CAMOGO010000025.1 GCA_946614075.1 uncultured Lachnospiraceae bacterium
GAACTTCATGTTGCCGGTACCGGAAGCTTCCTTGGAAGCCGTGGAGATCTGCTCGCTGACATCGCTGGCTGCAAAGATGATCTCCGCATTGGAAACACGGTAGTCCTCGATGAAGACAACCTTGATACGGCCGCGGACATCCGGATCGTTGTTGATCACGTCTGCAACGGAGTTGATCAGCTTGATCGTCAGCTTTGCACGGCGATAGCCGGCAGCTGCCTTCGCGCCAAAGATGAAGGTACGAGGATACATATCGATGTCCGGGTTGTCCTTGATCTGATTGTACAGGTACATGACATGCATGATGTTTAAAAGCTGTCTCTTGTACTCATGCAGACGCTTAACCTGAACGTCGAAAATGGAGTTCGGATCGACATCGATGCCGTTGTGCTCCTTGATATATTTTGCCAGACGAAGCTTGTTCTGGTACTTGATCTCCTGGAACTTCGCGCGCTCCGCCGGATCATCGGCATAGGGCTCGATGCCGCGGATCACAGGCAGATTGGTAACCCAGCCTGCACCGACCTTCTCGGTAACCCAGTTTGCCAGCGGCAGGTTGGCATGCAGCAGGAAACGTCTCTGGGTGATACCATTGGTCTTGTTGTTGAACTTCTCCGGCATCATCTCGTAGAAGTCCTTAAGCTCCTGCTTCTTCAGGATCTCGGTGTGAAGTTTTGCTACACCATTGACGGAGAAGCCGCCTGCGATTGCCATGTGAGCCATGCGGATCTGGCCGTCCTGGATGATCGCCATCCGGCGGACACGGTCTTCATCATTCGGAAAGCGCTCACGGATCTTCTCAACAAAGCGGCGGTTGATCTCCTCGACGATCTGATAGATACGAGGAAGCAGCATTTTGAACAGATCGACCGGCCACTTCTCCAGAGCCTCTGCCATGATCGTGTGGTTCGTATAAGCGCAGCACTTCGACGTGATCTCCCATGCCTCATCCCAGTTCAGACGATATTCGTCTAAGAGAATACGCATCAGCTCAGGGATAGCCACGGTCGGATGGGTATCATTCAGCTGGAAGACAACCTTCTCATACAGCTTGTGGATGTCATGGTGCTTGGACATGTACTTCTTGACTGCGGTCTGGACACTCGCGGAGATAAAGAAGTACTGCTGCTTTAAACGCAGCTCCTTGCCAGCCAGGTGATTGTCGTTCGGGTACAGGACCTCGACGATATTCTTTGCCAGGTTCTCCTGCTCGACCGCGTTGCGGTAGTCGCCCTTGTCAAAGGACTCCAGGTTGAACATACTGATCGGCTCAGCATCCCAGATACGGAGCGTATTGACAACATTGTTGCCATAGCCGACGATCGGCAAATCGTAAGGAACTGCGAGAACAGCCTGATATCCCTCCTGGGAGAAATAGTAGCGGCCGTTGCCCTGATCGTATTCATAGCGGATGTGACCGCCAAAGCGAACCTCGCAGGTATACTCATCACGGCGGACCTCAAACGGGCAGCCATTCTTCAGCCAGTTGTCCGGAACCTCTACCTGATAGCCATCCTCAATCTTCTGCTTGAACATACCGTACTTGTAGCGGATGCCGCAGCCATAGGCCGGGTAATTCAGAGTAGCTAAGGAGTCCAGGAAGCAGGCTGCCAGACGGCCAAGACCGCCGTTGCCCAGCGCCCAGTCGCGCTCCTCATCCTCGATCGCATTCAGGTCAAAGCCCAGCTCGTCGAGAACTTCCTTGACACCATCCCACTCACAGAGATTCAGGATATTGTTTCCCAGGGCGCGACCCATCAGGAACTCCATGGAAAGATAGTAAACCGTCTTGACATCGTAAGCATCGTACGTTTTATGCGTCGCGATCCATTTGTCGATGATGACATCCTTGACGGCGTAGGCAACCGCCTGGAAAACCTGCTGGTTGTTCGCCTCGTCGATATTCTTCCGGTAATTGTTCTTGATATATTCGATGATATTTTTCTTAAACTCTTCTTTACTGAATTCTAATGCCTGTGCCATTGATCCTCCTTAATTTATGCGAGCTTCTCCACACCGAGGGTAACGGTCTCTCCGTTGATGTTCCATTCCTTATTGTAGCCGATGACAGAGTCAACACAAATCTCATCTGCCAGGACGGTCACGCGGATCTCATCTGCATGCTCAGTGAACAGCTTCTCGATCTTCTCGTTGCCCTTCGCGGAAACGCGGATATGGTCGACGACCTCAAAGCCAGCTTCCTTACGCATGGTCTGAATCTTGGAAATGCACTCGCGAATAAAGCCCTCTTCCTTCAGTTCCGGTGTCAGGCGGGTATCCAGGACAACGGTGATATCCTTGTCGGCGATCGTCTCATAGCCCTCAACCTGGGCCACGCTCACCAGGACATCCTCCATGCCAAGGACAACCTCTTTGTCCTCAACCATAAGCTTCAGCTCACCGGTCTCATTCAGCGCATCCATCGCATCGTTTCCATCGATCTCGGTCAGCGCCTTACGAATACCATTTAAAAGCTTGCCGTACTTCGGACCCAGGGTCTTCATCTGCGGCTTGAAGCTGTAGGAAGAGAAGCTCCGTACACTGTCGACAAAGGAAACAGCCTTTACATTCAGCTCATCCTTTACGATATCGGAGAAGTAAGCCTCCAGTGCCTTAGGCGCCTTGATAAACATCTGGGCAACCGGCTGACGGTTCTTGATGTTCGCAGCATTTCTGGCTGCACGTCCGGCTACGACGATCTTCAGGACTTCATCCATGGAGGTCTCCAGATCCTTGTCGATCATGGATTCCTGGACCTGCGGGAAGTCACACAGATGGACACTTTCCGGTGCCGTCGCGTCAAGATTGCATACCAGGTTCCGGTAGATGCTCTCCGCCATGAACGGGATCATCGGCGCGGATGCTTTCGCCACCGTCACGAGGGCGGTGTACAGCGTCATATAGGCATTGATCTTATCCTGCTCCATGCCCTTTGCCCAGAAACGCTCACGGGAGCGGCGGACATACCAGTTGCTCATGTCATCGACAAAGTCGCTAAGAGCACGGCCCGCCTCCGGGATCTTGTAGGCAGCAAGGCTGTCATCGACGGCCTTGACCATGGAGTTCATCTTGGACAGGAGCCACTTGTCCATGACAGACAGCTTCTCGTAGTCCAGAGTGTATTTTGTCGCGTCGAATTGGTCGATATTCGCGTACAGGACAAAGAATGCATAGGTATTCCACAGAGTACCCATGAACTTCCGCTGACCCTCGACGACAGCATCACCGTGGAAACGGTTCGGCAGCCAAGGCGCGGAATTGGTGTAGAAGTACCAGCGGATCGCATCCGCACCGTACTTCTCCAGAGCCTCCATCGGATCGACGGCATTGCCGTTCGACTTACTCATCTTCTGGCCATCCTTATCCAGGACATGCCCTAAAACGATGACATTCTTATAAGGAGAGCAATGGAAAATCAGGGTCGAAACAGCCAGCAGGGAATAGAACCAGCCACGAGTCTGGTCGACCGCCTCGGAGATAAACTGAGCCGGGAACTGCGCCTCAAACATCTCCTTATTCTCAAATGGATAGTGATACTGGGCAAACGGCATCGCACCGCTATCGTACCAGCAGTCGATAACCTCCGGGACTCTCTTCATCTGACGTCCGCAGTGCGGGCAGGTGATGGTGACATTATCCACGTAAGGCTTGTGCAGCTCGATATCATCGGGGCAATTCGGAGACATGCTCTTGAGCTCCTCGATGCTGCCGATCGCATGGGAATAACCACACTCGCACTCCCAGACCGGAAGCGGGGTGCCCCAGTAACGGTTCCGGCTGATGGACCAATCCTGGACATTCTCCAGCCAGTCGCCAAAACGACCGGTACCGATATTCTCCGGGATCCAGTTGATGGTCTTATTATTGGCGATCAGCTCCGCCTTGACCTCCGGATCACTCATACGGATAAACCAGGACTCTCTCGGATAGTACAGAAGCGGCGTCTTGCATCGCCAGCAGTGCGGATAATCATGCTCAAACGGGATCGCCTGATACAGAAGCTCCGCCTCATTCAGATCCTTCATGATCTCATGATCGGCATCCTTGACCCACATACCGGCCCAAGGAGTCTCCTTGGTCATATGACCGCTCGGATCGACGTAAATCATAAAGGAAAGATCGTACTTCTTGATGATACGGGAGTCATCCTCACCAAAAGCGGCCAGGTGAACAACACCGGTACCATCCTCCATGGTAACATACGGATCACAGGTGATGATGTGAGCTCTCTTGCCATCCTTCGGAACCTGGAAAGCAAACAGCGGCTCATACTCCTTATACTCAAGGTCTGCACCACTCATACGGTCCAGAACCTCATACTCCTCACCCACAACCTTCGCAGCCAAAGCCTCCGCGACGATGTAATTCTCCTCACGGTTGTACATTTTGTTGAAAGCACGGACCTTGACATAGGTATCCTTCGGGTTCACGCAAAGCGCAACGTTCGAAGGCAGAGTCCACGGCGTCGTCGTCCAGGCGATGACATAGGTATCCTCACCCTTCAGCTTAAACTTGACACTGCAGGACATCTCCTTGACATGCTTGTAACCCTGCGCCAGCTCATGACTCGACAACGGCGTCCCGCAGCGAGGGCAGAAAGGCACAACCTTAAAGCCCTTGTACAGCAGGCCACGATCGAAAATCTTCTTCAGCGACCACCAGCAGGACTCAATGTAATAATTCTCATAGGTAACGTATGGATTCTCCATATCCGCCCAGAAGCCGACCGTGTCGGAGAAATCCTCCCACATGCCCTTGTACTTCCAGACACTCTCCTTGCAATGCTTGATAAACGGCTCGACACCATACTGCTCGATCTGCTCCTTGCCATCAAGCCCAAGCATCTTCTCAACCTCCAGCTCAACCGGAAGACCATGCGTATCCCAGCCAGCCTTACGAGGCACCTTATACCCCTTCATCGTACGGTAACGCGGAATCATATCCTTGATGACACGCGTCAGCACATGTCCGATATGCGGCTTGCCATTCGCAGTCGGCGGGCCGTCATAGAACATGTAAGTCTCATTGTCCTTACGGTTCTCGATACTCTTCTCAAAAATGTGATTGTCTGCCCAGAACTTACTGATCTCATTCTCTCTCTGGACAAAATTCATGTCAGTTGACACTTTGTCGTACATGATAACATCCCTTTCTTCGCCTCATTTTCTCGTCGTGAGACGACTGGTATTAACGCCAAAGGGCAGAATCATCCCTTGGCAATGAATCGATGGTATTATAGATTTCAAATTTTTATATGTCAAGCCATTCAGAAACATCCCAACCGTATTGTCCATAATGCCGCCCAAGCCTGATAGAATCAGCCCCTTCCATTAGTTAAAATGACATAGAAAACCCTCCAACACCCACCTACCTTAAATACATAGCACAAAAGTTAGTTGTATCTTTAGCTTTTCAAAGAATACTATTTATGATATTATATCAACTGGATGTATTTTTCCGCTTATATTATTCAGTCGCATCAAATACACCAAGCTGCAAAATCCGCCGAAGCAGCGGGTTCCTGGCATGGAAACAATCCGCGCCACTCTTAACGGAGGCCGCACACCCCCTCCGGGAATCCAAGGAAGAAAAGGAGATCACACACCTTGATCCGAACCATACTGACGCTCCTCGCAGCGTTCATTTACCTCTACCCCCTCTGTCCCCTGCTCCTCATCGAAAGACAGATCATCGGACGGATCGACAAAAACCTCATGGTCAAAAGCTCCGAAGCCCTCGTAAAAGGCATCTTCCGCATCATGCTTTTTACCGCCGGCGTCAAGCTGACCGTCGTAGGCAAAGAAAACATTCCGAAGGACCGTGCAGTCCTTTACATACCCAATCACCGCAGCTACTTTGACATCCTGATCGTCTACACCCAGGTCCCCGGGCCCTGCGGCATCATCGGCAAGGACAGCCTGAGAAAAATCCCGCTCCTTGCCACCTGGATGGATACCGTCAACTGCCTGCTGTTAAACCGTGAAAACGTCCGAGAAGGACTGAAAACCATCCTGGCAGGCATCGAGAAGCTGAAAAACGGCATCTCCATCCTGATTTTCCCGGAGGGAACCCGCAGCAAGGAAGAAGGCATGCTGCCGTTCCATGAGGGAAGCTTCAAGCTTGCCACCAAGTCTGGATGCCCCATCGTCCCGATCGCGCTGACAAATACCGATGATATCTTTGAAAAGCATTTTCCGTTCTGCCGCCGCACAGCCGTTACCATGACCATCGGCGAGCCGATCGAGACTGCCGGCCTTACCGGCCCAGAGCAAAAGGAGCTTCCAGCCCTTACCAAAGCTCGCATCGAGGCAATGCTTGAGGCGTCAAACAAATAAGGTCATTAAGGAGGTCTATTCACCCTATGGGAATGGTTTCCAGTTTTCTGATCAACCAGGTCGTGGAGGAGCATCATCCCATCCTGAATTCCGAGAACTGTATCAATCGTCTGCAGAAGCGTTTTCCCTGCACCATCTGCAAGGACATTTGTCCGACAAATGTTTTCCAGCAGGTCCGCGGTGAGGCGCCGAAGTGGAATCAATGTATCAACTGCAATCTTTGCGTGACGGCCTGCCCGTCGCGCTGCATCACGGCGGATCCGGCGAACTTAAAGTCCTACCTCACCGGCTATGACAATACCGGCTTTGCGGCAGTCGGCTGCGAAATGACGGATATCCCCGTGAAAATACGTGAATCGTGTGTCGCTTCTATTCCGTGGGAGTTCATCGCTTTCCTGGCGCTTCGCATGAAGGTCGCCATCCTGCTCCCCTGCAGCAAATGCGACAATGAAGAAGGAAAGAAGCTACTCGATTCCAATATGGAAGCCCTGACACAGTTCCTCGGCCCTGAGCTTTTCGCCGAGCGGATCGTGGTGGTGCACAGCGGCGAGGAGCTGCCTCCGGAGATGACCGGAGACGTCACCATGACGCGTACTGAGGTTTTCTCGCGGATGCGCAGCCAGATGACGACGCAGGCCCTGCGTGCTGTCGCCAATGTCAACGTCGACGACTACAACGGTCTTTTCTACCGCAGGCTTCTGGCCGACGCGAGTGTCCGCTGGTACAACGCCGCGCAGGAAAGCGGCGGAAAGTCATCCTTCGGCGTCAAGCTTCCCCACTTCACCTCGAAGTGCTACACCTGTGACAACTGCGTGCGTCTTTGCCCCCAGAAGGCTCTCTCCTTCGGAGAGCCCAAAAACGGCAAGCGCGGTATCTATATCGAGCCATGGAAATGCACCGGCTGTGATGTCTGCCGTCATGTCTGCATGAACGGCGGCATCGATGAGATGCGCTACATGCGCGTCCCGCACCTGACGAAGCTCCTCGTGACCCGAGTCAATGTGAGACTATGTGAAAACTGCGGCAAGCCGCTGAGACCCGAATCAAAGGATAATCTCTGCCCGTTCTGCCGCTCAAAGGAAAAAACAAAAGCCAGAAATGCTGGCACCAGGCGGGAGGGAACCTGAAATGATCACACCAATCCGTGAGGAGACGATCTCCTCCGTAAGGGGTAAAGACATGCGCAAGTACATGCAGCGCTACGTCGATATCCAGCAGCAGTTTTACAGCCAGGTCGCAAAGTTCGGCCTTGATTTTGACCGTGAAAACGGACCCGCTTTGGAGGCCGAGGCAGCCAGACTGACCGCTGAGCTTGCCGCTGATGAGGGAACGGACTTTTACAACAATGGCAAGAGCATCTGCCATGGCGAGAAGTCCACGGCCTGCAAAGCCTGTGCCAAGGGCATCGGAACCGCGACCCTGTTCATCTCCTTCCAGTGCCACAGAAACTGCTATTTCTGCTTCAACCCGAATCAGGACAACTACGAGTACTACAGCACCTACAAGAACGACTGGAGAAAGGAACTCAACCAGATCCTGACCAACGGCGAGAAGATGACTCACATCGCGCTGACCGGCGGCGAGCCGCTGCTTTACCCGGATGAGGCTGTCGCCTTCTTCCAGTTTGTGAAGGACCGCTTCAACGGCGTTCACACCCGTCTCTACACGGCAGGCGATCCGCTGAATGAAAAGCTTTTGGAGCAGCTTCGCGACGCCGGCCTGCAGGAAATCCGTTTCAGCGTCAAGCCGGAGGAGCCGGAAGGACGCGTGCAGACGATCCTGGACAAGATGGCCCTGGCCAAGCAGTACATTCCCGATGTCATGGTCGAGATGCCGGTCATCCCGGGAACGCTCGACGAGATGAAGGATCTGCTTGTAAAGCTCGACGAAATCGGTATCTACGGCATCAACCTTCTGGAGTTCTGCTATCCGTTAAACAACGCAGAGGAGTTCAAGAAGCGCGGCTTCAAGATCAAATATCCGCCGCACCCGGTTCTGTACAATTTCTGGTACGCGGGCGGACTGCCGATCTCCGGCAGTGAGGTTGAGGCTTTGCAGCTGGTCAAGTTTGCCGCCGAGAAGGGCCTGAAGCTCGGAGCGCACTACTGCTCTCTGGAGAACAAGCATTTCGGCCAGATTTACCGCCAGAATACGACCCAGCCCAACACCGACAAGACCATGTATTTCTCCGAGAAGGATTTCTACCTCAAGGCGGCAAAGGTCTTCGGCAACAATGCGAAGCTGGTCAAGAATGAGCTGCGCAGCGCCGGCGTGAAGGATTATGAGTTCAACAACGATTATCATTTCCTTCAGTTCCATCCGAAGCATATTCCGCTTCTTTCCAACAAGGACATGGAGATCGGTATCTCCTACTATGTCCAGGAGTTCCGCGGCGGTGCTCCCGTCATGCGCGAACTGAAATGCGACCTTACCACAGTCGGAACCTTCTCACCGGAAGATCTGTAACGATTTATAATAAGTATTTAGGGGGTATTACTAATGGAAAACCAAAGAGAAAACATCGAAGTCCTGCTCGCTAACCGTGTCTACCTGTATGAACTGCTTCACACGGTTTTCAGCGGCGAGCCGAACGAAGAGCTGATCCATATCATCTCCTCGGAGGCAACCTCCGAAGCTTTCGAACTGCTCAGTGAGAATGAGGAAGATCTGATGCACAAAATGTCCCGCTTCACCGCGAAGCAGGATGGCAAGCTGGCAGCAGATCCGGAGTACCTGTCCCACCTGAAGTCCGAGTACACCAAGCTGCTCATCGGCCCCGGCAAGATGGTCGCTTATCCTTGGGAGTCCACCTACAACGGCAAGGAGAACCTCCTTTTCCAGGAGAGCACCCTGCGTGTCCGTCAGGCATACCGCAAATACGGTTATCTGCCGGAGGAGTATCCGCACGTCGCCGATGACCACATCGCTCTGGAGCTTCACTTCATGGCCAAGCTGTCCGAGCGCGTCCTTGAGAGCTTCCGTGCCGGCAACGATGAGGATGCCGTCAAGGTCCTGAAGGATCAGAAGGTCTTCATGAAGTACCACATGCTCAACTGGCTTCCGAAGTACGCTGAGAACATCCAGCAGTCCAAGACCGCTTACATGTATCCGCAGTTCGGTATGGCCGTCGATGCTTTTGTCAAGATCGACGATGAGCTCTGCACCGAGGTGATCGATGCGCTGAGCGCCCAGTAATTTATCTTGTATCTATCCAGGGACTGTCTGAATGGCAGTCCTTTTTTTATTTCTTTTTAAGAATCCCCTACCATTTCCGCACGAAATGTTGTACAATTTTCCTAAGGTTCACGCCACGTAAGAACATATCAAAGGAGGACTACGTCTTATGGCAAAAGAAATGATTGCAATGCTCCTTGCCGGCGGTCAGGGATCTCGTCTCTACGCTTTGACACAGAAGCTTGCAAAGCCCGCAGTTCCGTTTGGCGGCAAATATCGTATCATCGATTTCCCGCTCTCCAA
The DNA here is from genome assembly GCA_946614075.1 of uncultured Lachnospiraceae bacterium. The sequence goes on from CAMOGO010000025.1 coordinate 9,813, forward strand.
CTGCGTCAATTCCAACATCGATACGGTCGGTATCCTGACTCAGTATCAGCCGCTTGTTCTGAATGAATACATCGGTAACGGCCAGCCCTGGGATCTGGACCGTTTAAACGGCGGTGTCCATGTCCTGCCGCCTTATCAGCAGGCAGGCACTTCTGACTGGTACAAAGGCACTGCGAATGCTATTTACCAGAACATTTCCTTCATCGAGCGCTACGATCCGAAGTACGTCATCATCCTTTCCGGTGACCAGATCTGCAAGCAGGACTACAGCGATTTCCTTCGTTTCCACAAGGAAAAGAACGCCGAGTTCTCCGTCGCAGTCATGGAGGTACCGTGGGATGAGGCATCCCGTTTCGGTCTGATGGTCGCCGGCGAGGATGACCGCATCACCGAGTTCCAGGAGAAGCCGAAGAATCCGAAGTCGAACCTGGCTTCCATGGGTATCTACAT
>CAMOGO010000026.1 GCA_946614075.1 uncultured Lachnospiraceae bacterium
AAAAGGCCGGTTTTTCCCGGCCTTTTCTTTTGGAAGTTCATTTGTTCCTCCAGACGATATCCGATCCGGTAGATCGTCTTCAGACGGTCCTCCAGATGCAACTTCTTACGGAGACGCTGAATATGCAGATCCAGCGTTCTGGTATCCTCCACGTAGTCCGTCTCCCAGATCATCTGGAAGATACGGTTTCTAAACAGGGCCACGCCCTGATTCCGCACAAACATGACGAACAGCTCATATTCCTTAGGGGTCAGGTGAACCGTCTCGGTATCGCTCGTAACCGTCCTCGACTCCAGATCGATCGTCCACTCCTGGTACTTAAGCGTTCCTGCGGCTTTATTGTAACGGCGCAGGACAACCTCCACACGTGCCAGAAGCTCGGCAATGGCGAACGGTTTGACAATATAGTCCTCCGCGCCTCCCGTCAGTCCCTTGACCCGGTCGTCGACCGCTGCCTTGGCTGTCAGGAAAATCACGGGGATCCCCGTCGGCTTCGTATACTCTAAAAGCTCATAGCCATTGACGTACGGAAGCATGATATCGAAAAGACAAAGATCGTAGGTATGGTCCTCCAGAAGCTCCGACGCCTGAAGGCCGTCTGCCGCTGTCGTCACCTCATACCCTGCGTCAAGCAGGTTCATCCTGAGAAGCTCGCGGATCGGCTTCTCATCCTCAACCACCAGAATATGTGCCATATGTTTATACCCCTTCTCTTACACATTCAAGACATCTAGATTGCATTCATCCATGTAAAGTAAGAATACCGTGAGGTTGTATCCCAATTGTAATCGCGGTATTAAAAAAAGCGCGATCACAGGAAAATTTGAAACGGGCAGCTTATCTAAGCCACCCGTCTGATCTCTTTACTGGAAATGATCCACATCGGCAAAGCCTGTTCCGTCAGGATCTGCCATCGGTCCACCCATCATATCGTCCATCGGTCCGCCCATCGGTCCGTGAAGATCGGCCATATCCATGGATGCCATATCCATCGCGTCATGATGGTGAATATCGGTACCAAAGAACTCCTTGCCGACGACATTCCTCTTGGTGCGCTCCTGCTCTACCAGGCGGGAAATGTAGTCCTTGACCTTTTTCGGATTCGCGATATTCTCAAGCTTGATGACCTCTTCGCGGTTCATACGGCAGGTGACCAAAACCGTGCCGGTGCCGAAGATCTTCTGTGCGAAGGTCCGGACCAGGGTCAGGTCGATGATGCGGTACAGCATGACCTCATCCGATACCGTGGTGAAAAGGCCTACGTCCTTATACAGACGGTCGTCCTGAATGCGGTATTTCGTAAAGGAAAGTGGGAACCATAAGTGATGCTTCCTGTCCTTCCAGAGAACCGGCGATGTTTTCTTCGGATCAAAAGGCTCCTGTGTCGTATTGGTCTGATCGCTCATCTATTTTTCCTCCTCCCGGGGGTTCACACGCCTGTGATCAGGCACGTAAACGATACTGTCTCTCCTTGAAAAGACGGGCTTGCGCCCGACAAATCTACTGAATAAGTATACCTTTTTTTTCGCTGCAATACAAGGGAAAATTTATGAAAGCGACGTGAGGATGTTTTATTCTATCCCGGCGATCGCCTGGGCGCTGATTCCGTCGCCGTTTCCCGTGAATCCCAGACCTTCCTCCGTGGTAGCCTTTACGCTGACCTGAGCGGTCTCAATCCCAAGTGCCGCTGCAAGGCGACTGCGCATCTCATCCCGGTAAGGCGCAAGCTTCGGACGCTGCGCGATGACCGTGACGTCGACATTTATGATGCGATATCCGTTTTCCTCAAGAAGCTTCGCCACCTGAGAGGCTAAATACAGGCTGTCCGCTCCTTCATAGGCCGGATCGGTATCCGGAAAAAGCTTCCCGATATCGCCAAGAGCCGCTGCCCCAAGCAAGGCATCCATGACCGCATGGGTCAGCACATCCGCGTCGGAGTGGCCTAAAAGGACCTTTTCATAGGGGATCTCCACACCGCCCAGTATCAGTTTCCGTCCCGGCACCAGCCGGTGCACATCATATCCCAGACCTACACGCATCGGGTCTTCTCCTTTCATGCTCCGCTCTTCGTCCGAGCTGTCTGACATTCTCACTCTGCTTTGAAAAAAGGCTCCTGCTATGTTAGCAGAAGCCTTTAAGCGGATAACGGGAATCGAACCCGCCTCCTCAGCTTGGGAAGCTGATATTCTACCGATGAACTATATCCGCACACGGCCGATAGCTATCGACTTCCCTATTATAACGAGGTTAGGTTTGAAAAGCAAGTCCTTTTTACCGGCACTCCTCCATGGTCTCAAGGAGGGTATCCCAGTGGTCGGACAGCATGTAGCTCTCGACGGCGGTCTGCGCTTTTTCCAGGCATCCTGCATCCTCAAAGGTGCCCTTCACAGACTCCAGGTCATCGATCGCATCGTTTGCGAGCAGTACAACCTGCGGCCAGTTCTCCCAGAAATTGGCCTTCGTTTCCTCCGGATAATCCGCCAGGACCTGCCGGATAACGATGCCGGTGGAGACGGACCAGGTCGGATTTGCCTCTGCCCAGGCAAGGAGCTCTGCCGCTGCCTGCGCCTGACGCAGGGAGGATCCTGCCGTCGCGCCCCAGCCTGTACAGGCGTCCATCATCGCCTTCAGGCCTTCCTCATCGATGGGGGCCTCCGACCCGGTCTCAGCGCCGATCGCCCCTAAGAATAAAGAGCCATCCATGCCGCTTTCCGAGATGCTTCTTCCGTAGGCATTTCCCTTTTCATCCTCCCAGAAAACGCCGATGGTCGGGAAGCTTTCCGGGATCATCGTCGAAAGGAGAAGATAGTCCCCTGCCTTCATCGTGTCGGCCTCAAAGATCGTCTCGTCCTCCGAGAGTTCGAAGTTCTCCCCAGACATGTCAAGGGTCAGATACGACAGGCGCACGTGATAAACCGCAGCCCGGGCTGTGATGGCATAGATCCTGGTATACTCATCCTCATTCCCGGTCACATTGCTGTAGACAGCCTCCTCCGGCGTCTCCTCAAGCTGATCGCTGATGCGGAAATAACCATTTCCACTGCCATCCTCCGTCAGACCAAGCACCTTCGCGGTGTCTTCCGTCTCCTGGGCCCCTTCCGTCTCGTCCATTCCCTGGCCTCCCGGAGCCGTCTGGCCCTCTGTCCCTTCCTGATCAGACTGGCCTGCGAAGCCAAAGATCTTCTGCATGATCTGCTCCGCAATACTCAAGGCAGCGTTTCCATCCTGCTCCTCACCGGCATCCTGCGCCGCTGAGGCAACATTCGCAGCGCCACATCCCGCGAAGCTTGCCGCAACGAGGAAAACCGAAAGGACAATGCCAATCCATCTCTTTTTCATAATCCACTCCTCCTTTTTTAAGATGCCTTTCCTGTTTTCCTCATTATACCGCAGTTTCCCAACAATTTGTATCTACGCTTGTCCGATCAGCATATGATCATCGAAGCTTCCGGCCTCGTGCATCAGCTCGTCCGACGGCAGCGCTTCGTCCGCATGCGTCATCGCGAGGATCCTGCGATAGTGGTTCTTCGCCCCGCGAGTCTGGGCAAAATCCGCTGCGATCCGGTCATGCAGGCTCTCCACCTCCAGCTTCGCGTAGCGGAACCTCCCCTGGAACTCATTCGTCGCATTGGTCCGCTCGATCAGACGCCGGCCGATCTCCTCTTTGTGGCACTCCTTCTCCAGGGGGCCATCCCCGTGTCTCGTCACATAGGTCCGTGTCACATAGACCGTATCCACGTCTGCCCCGGCAAAATTCCTTTCGATCATCCCCATCGGGCTGTCAAGGCCGGTAAAGCTGGGCGTCGTGTAAACCATGTCCTCTTCGTCATCGGACCAGTTGAGCAGGAGCCCCTGCCCATTTTCAAACACGAGCCTTCCAAACTGATGCATGATGCCTTCTTCGCACAGATGGACCAGTCCCAGCATCGTATCGACGCTCTGCAGGAAACGGCGCTCCAGCGTCTCGCTTCCCACGATGTCCGCCCATCGTTCATACAGATCCTTGTCGAAGGTCTCACGCATGCGGACCTGAGCCGCCTGGCGGATCTGGTGGATCGCGAGGTACCTTTGTGTCTCGCTCATCATGGCAAAATCGCCGATCGTCACACCGCCTGCCCCCGGCAGGTAGCGGATGTAGGTTTCCCAGATCCCCATACCGCAGGTGTGATGCGTCCCCTCCGACTGGTGCGTGGACTGGTTGAGCATCATATCGTACGGTGTCGTAAACCGGCAATGGTAATCCACATAAACCACCGGCGTCACGCCCATCCGGACCAGCTCCTCGTACTCGCTCAGGAATTTCAGAGGGTTGATGATGTAGTCCGGTCCGCAGTAGGTTGCCGCCCCGGCAAAGGTCCCGGAGGTAAAATGGGAAAAGACATGTCTCCTGCCGTGATCGACGACCGTGTGCCCCCGCTGGGGACCGCCGTTGGTCAGGATCCCCAGCGTTGCCGCCTCGTTCTGAAATAGCGCCGCGGTCTCATTCCGGCCGGCCATTGCTGCCTCACTCCGGCAAAGCCTTGCGGTCACATTACCCTTTCCCTCGTCTCCGGCATTTGCCCCGATTACAATACGGATTTCCGGCTTCATACTTTTTCCTCCTTTCCTCCCTGTCAGGCTTTTCTCCCGGACCGGCTTCTCTTTCCGCCTGGATGAGTCAGAAGAGCCGTCCCTGTCTTGGTCCCTCTGTCTTGCCCGTCAGCTGCCGAAGTCGTAGCACGGTTTCTCAGCACCTGCTCCCGGCTTCGGTGCGTTATCCGCCGGCGCTACCGCAAAACCAATCTTCCGTCTGCCGAAAAGTCTCTTGCCGGTAAAGAAACCGGTCTTCTTCTCAGCCTGATCCTCTTCCCTTTTTCCCTTTACGATCGCGATGATCTTCGCCGCGATCTCCTCGACTTCCGCCGTCAGGTAATGCTGGCTGTCCAACACCTTCAGGAAGGCCCTCCGGGAAGCGCCCTCGTACAAGCGTCTGCCATGCTGCACATAGATATGGTACACGTCATACTTCTGGGTCACTTCCTGGTAGAGATCGTTGGTATCGACATCTCCCTGTACACCGTCGCCCGTCAGATCCGCCAGTCTCTTGCCCGGCAGGTAAGGATTGAGCGGCTCATCACCCAAGGTGATCAGGATGCCCTTTCTTCCTCTCTTCCAGCAATCCAGCTTCGTGTGCCGCGCTGCCATGTACCAGGCTGCCGTGTAGGACTCAAACAAGTTCCCGCCTCCACCGCCTTCGAAGTAAATCTTGTCCAGCTGCTCGGCAATCCGGATGTCAGACTCAAACTGGCTGATCTGGATCGGCGCTCGGTCGTAGGCGAGATCCCCGATCCCCATGACCATGAACTCGACATCCATGTTCATTTCGTAGACCTGCTTCATCACCTGGTTGAGCTTCGCCGCCGCCTCGATTGCGGAATGCCCCATGGATCCGGTCACATCAAGCGCCAGGATCACCGGGAGCGTATTCGGATGCTCCTCCGTCTCGCAGCACTCTCTCATCACATTCAGAGGATCCAGCACCGGATCCAGAGTACGCTGTGTAAACATCGCCTGCGCATTTCCGTGGAAGGAGCTCGTATCTACCGTGCCGTCCGCTCTTACGCTACGGCCACGCTCTGTACTGTACCGCCGGAAATCATCCTCTCTCCAATATCCATGTCCCATAATCGAAACCTCCTTTCAAGAACCTCGGCTCCCTTTCGGAACCTTTATTGTCCTTACGACTATAAAATACACTCTCGCTCGCTTATTGTCCATATGACTATATTTATGAAGGCAAAGTGAGGATGCCAAACAGTTCGGATGAAGAGCTCGCTCTTCGGACAACTGTTTGCACCCTCACTTTGCCTTCATAAAATTCCCTTTTGGCGGCCGTGTGCAAAAAAGAAGCTCACGAAGTTTTGATTCGTGAGCTTCTCATTCTTTTTGAATTTATTTTTGAATTTTCTCTGTCACGCGGTAGGTCCCGGCGGGGCGGCCTGCATGCGGATGCCCCTCCCACTCATCGTGATTATTCAGGATCTTCCCGGTGATGATATACCGGTTCTTGATAAAACGGCGGAAGTTCGGAATATCTGCCTCGCTTCCCTTGACTGCATTATAGACATGCCTGAGCTCTGTCAGGGTAAACCTCTTAGGCTCCGGCAGGAAGCGGAAGGCGATGTCGGAATAATCGATCTTCCCGGCCATACGGTCCACGGCGGTCCGGATCATCTCGTAGTGATCGAAGGCAAGCCGGTTCTTCCTCAGTACGATCCTCCGGCCTTTCTGATCGGAGGCTGTGGAGACAAACCGCAGCTCCTCTTCGGAGCGGTCGATGTCAAACAGCATCGCCTCGCCATCCCGGATGCCTGGCCGATAGATCAGCTTGCTGGCCGGAAGCATCGCGATGTAGGCGACGGAGATGACACGCATGCGGGGGTCTCTGTCGACCCTGGAGAAGGTGTAAAGCTGCTCCAGCTCCACCCGGCTGACGCCGGCTTCCTTCTTCGCGGTCCGCTCTGCAGCCTCCTCGGCGGTCTCCGACATCCCGACAAAGCTTCCCGGAATGGCCCAGAAATCCTTGAAGGGTTCCTCGTTCCGATAGATCAGGAGGATCCGCAGGACATCCTTCTCATTGGTAAAAATCAAAACATCTGTCGTCACCGAGGGCCGTTCATAATCCTCAGGCCGGTAGGATGCGAGGAAGGCATCCTCGGCCGTTTTTCTGTTATCGTCCATCATGTATACCAGTTTTCAGATTACAGATCCCGGAAATGGAACTGCTTGGCACCGCTCGCGTAGTCTCCCACGATGTGGCCATTACCCTTCAGGCGGTATTTGTAGGTGACCAGGCCCTCTAAGCCAACCGGGCCTCTCGGCGGCATCTTTCCGGTGCTGATGCCGACCTCTGCGCCAAAGCCGTAACGGAATCCATCCGCGAAACGCGTCGAGGCATTCCAGTATACGCCTGCGCTGTCTACCAGGTTGAAAAACTCCTCCGCTGCCTGCGGGTTCTCCGTCACGATGCTGTCGGTATGGTGCGAACCGTACCGATTGATGTGCGCGATCGCCTCCTCCTCGGAGGAAACGACCTTCACGGTCATCTTGTAATCCAGGTACTCCCGGAAATCCTCCTCGCTGACGGCGTCGATCCAATCGACCGGAACCGGAGCCGCACCGGGAAGGCGCTTTTTTACCTCTTCCGCGATGTCCTTATGCAGCAGCAGGGTTTCTGCGGCGTTGCAGGCTGCAACGTACTGCGTCTTGGCATCGACGATGATCGGGATGGCCTTGTCCAGGTCTGCATCCTTGTCCACATAGACGTGGCAGATGCCTGCCGCATGGCCCATGACCGGAATGTCGGAATGGTCCATGATATAGCGGACAAAGGCATTGGAGCCGCGGGGGATCAGCAGGTCGATATCCTCCGGGCAGTGAAGGATCTCATCGATTCCGGCACGGTCCTCGATCAGACCGGCGAAATTCTCCGGCAGACCGGCTTCTACGCCGCTTTCATAGATCACGTCAAACAGAGCACGGTTGGTATTCTTCGCCTCGCTGCCGCCCTTTAAGATCACGCCATTTCCGCTCTTGATGCAAAGGGAGGAAATCTGGACCAGCGAATCCGGGCGGGACTCAAAGATGACGCCAATGACGCCGATCGGGCAGGAAATTCTCGTCAGCACGAGTCCCTCATCCAGCTCTCTCTGCAAAAGAACCTTTCCGACCGGGTCGTCCAGATGCGTGAGGTTTTTGATGCCCTCGCAGACATCGCCCAGCTTATGTGCGTCAAACTTCAGACGTCCGCGGATGGGGCCAGGCAGGTCCACTCCATCCTCCATATCCCTCGCATTTGCCTCAAAAATCTCAGAAGCATGGGCCTTCAGGGCTTCCCCGATCTCCTCCAGGGCCTTGTTCCGTACCTCTACACTCAGAACACCCAGCTTATGACTCGCTTCCTTGACTGCTCTTGCCATTTCCTTATAATCCATCTTGTCTTCCTCTCGATCTGATATTGCTTTTCCCTTATTTCCAAACGATTGGTCTGCCGTCAGTGCTTTCCACTTAGCAGCAGCTATTCCCCCGGATCCTTATGCCATTGACCTAAACAATCAGCAGGAGTTTTCCGTTCTCTACGAAGTAGTGGTCCTTTTTCGGCGTCCCGCGAAGCTCCCCGTCGGTATGGGCCGGCAGCGCATTTTCAAGCGTCAGCCACGCCTCCGTGCAGCGGATCGCATGTACACCCTTTCTCTTCTCATGGCCCTTCCACATCGAAGACAGCAGAACCGGGACAATCTTAAGCGAGCTGCTCTCCTCCACCACGCACAGATCCAGTTTCCCGTCGGTCGGATCGGCTTTTGGCGCAAAGGCAAACCCGCCGCCCTCGTACGGAAGGATATGGGCCGAGGTAAAGGCCATCTGCCGTAAAGGAAGACGGACAATCTCCGAAGAGGCATCCTCCCGGTAGCAAAGCTCCGCGTCTGTGGGCTTCAGCCCGACAATCTCCTGTACACCGATCTTGACGTAGGACAGCTTCCCCAGGTGGATTTTATTCAGCCAGACCTTTGCCTTATCCCGGAAGGTCTGGACACAGACAGCTGCGTCATAGCCGGTGCCGGCGCTTACGACAAAGCGGTGTCTCGTCGCCGGATCCTCATCGCAGACGAGGACTCCGATGTCCAGCTCTTTTGTCTGCTGTGAGGCAAGGATTCTCTTCAGCCCCTCCTCCGGTACCGTGGGAAGCCCATTTCCACGGGCGAAATCATTTCCCGAGCCGGTCGGTATATATCCTACGGGGACACGGGCCTCGAGGTGCAGTCCATTGACCACCTCATCGAGGGTTCCGTCACCGCCCAGCACGATGATCCCCGTAATGCCGCGTGCATCCTCCGCAGATCTCGTAATCTCCTCGGCAAACCTGGTCGCGTCGCCGGGAGCGGTTGTCCGATGCGCCGTATAGGCGACCCCACGCTCCTTCAGGATTTCCTCGATGTGGTCTCCGATCACAGCAGCCTGGCCGGAACGAGAATGCGGATTGATGATAATATGATACATAAAGCACCTCTCCCCGGGTGCCTGAAAAACGACACCCCTTACCATGAATCTTAAACATGGTAAGGGGGTCTTGTCAAACGTTATTTAGCGGAACGTGCCATCGTTTTTAGTTGAATCCGTAAATCTTCTGTGCGAGTTTGTAGACCAGGACGCTGATCTTCCGGCCGACGGCTCCGGGGAGGTTCACGCCTCTGCCGAGGAAGCCGGAGCGGATATCCTTGTACAGGACCTCGTCCTTCTCCTTCATGTAGTTCCAGAGATCCTTTTTCTTCTCGAGGGCCTCGGGCGTACCAATGCGGATGAGCAGGATGGAGGAAATCGCCGAGATGATATCCAGGTAATTTCTCATGTAGGACTTGACATGAGGATTGTCGATCTGGCGTTTGGCCAGGATGTCGATCATGATCTTATTTACACGGATCTGCTGATCGATTCGCTTGATCATGACGCTCTCATGGACCGACTGGTCATCGCGGCCGATGAAGTAATGATAGAAGTCTACGTCGATGTAGTACAGCGTCTTGACAAACGGCAGCGGCTGATAGCAGAAAATATTGTCGACGTAGAAGGTATGCTTCGGGAGCACCATGCCACTCTCGCGGACCATCGCGGTGCGGTAGATCACGGAGTGCATCAGGATGTAGGTGCCTGTAGGCATCGGCTTCGCCTCATCCCAGGTGAAAGGACGACCGATCGGTAGATATTTGTGATACTCCATCACCTTCTTGTGCGTGGCGCCTTGCTTGTCATAGATGAAATTGCTGATGACGAGGTCCGGCGGCGTCTCCATCTGCGAGAAGCGCTCCAGATGCTCCAGGATCGTCATATAGGCCTCAGCGCCGACCCAGTCATCGCTGTCGACGACCTTGTAATACATACCAGTCGCGTTGCGCAGTCCGGCGTTTACCGCCTCGCCATGTCCGCCATTCTCCTGATGGATCGCGCGTACGATCCCCGGATACTTTGCCTCATACTCATCGGCGATCTCCGCCGTGCGGTCCTTCGAACCATCGTCGACGATCAGGATCTCGACCTTGTCCCCGCCCGGCAGCAGGCTCTCGATGCAAT
>CAMOGO010000027.1 GCA_946614075.1 uncultured Lachnospiraceae bacterium
CCATCCTCTACCCCGCGGACGACCTCCTCTGCCTCGGCACGCTTCTCGGCGATGTAGAGGATCAGCTCCTCGCACTCCGAGACACGGCCGCAAGGGTCCGCTGCGATGTCGTCAAACAGGCGGTCCAGACGCTTTGGCGTATTGTGGAAGTCCTCGATCGTCTCGTAGAGCTTCGTCGCATCGAAATCCATCAGATTCTTCTGGAAGCGTCCGAAGGCCTCGCCGGCCCGCTGGAGCACCTGAAGATCCTCCGTCGCGTCAAAGCAGACGGAGTTCGGAATAAACTGATAGACCCGCCAGACATTTCCCTCTTCATCCTTGGTGAAGTTCTCGCCGCTTTCCTTCTTCAGGAAATGCAGGACCATACGGCACGGATCCCCGCCATCCGCCAGGATCTTCTCATCCATGTGCTCCGTCACCAGGGCCACGTTGCTCATGATCTGGGTCGGATTCCGGAACACATAGCCGTTGATCTTCTGGACGACGTACTCGGCAGCGTGCCCGTCCTCGTCGCGGAAGATCACGGAATAGGTTGTATTGATATTGCCGGCGCGCATCTGCTGCTCCGAGAGCAGGTCGCCGCGGATGCCGAATTCACGGCAGATTCCCTCAACTGTTGCCATTTTTACTCCTCATAAAGCTTTCCGCCGATATAGACTGCCTTCAGATTCAGGTCCGCATCCAGCAGCAGGAAATCTGCGTACTTTCCAGGTTCGATGCTGCCGATCTCGTCATCCTTTCCGATGACCTTGGCCGGTGCCATGGAGCCCGCATAGACAGCGTCCTCCAGCGGGATTCCGAAGGAAACGACGTTCTGGACTGCCTTTAAGACACTGATGGAGGATCCGGCGAGCGTTCCGTCAAGCAGGGTCGCCTTGCCGTTTTTCATCACGATCGGCTGTCCGCCCAGGGTGTAATCGCCGTCCGGCATGCCGGCGCAGCGCAAAGAGTCGCTGATCAGGATCGTGCGGTCTCCAAACATCCGGAAGACCATCCGGATCACGGACGGATGAATGTGCAGGCCATCGCAGATCAGCTCGACGGTCGCGCCAGAATCAAAGGCTGCGCCGACGATCGCGGGATCCCGGTGATGAAGTGCATTCATGCCATTGAACAGGTGGGTCGCATGGGATGCGCCTTTGCCGTAGGCTTCCATCGCCTGATCATAATTCGCCACCGTGTGGCCCAGGGAAACCGTGCAGATTTTGGAAATCTCCTCGACAAACTCCATGCCGCCAGGCTCCTCGCAGGCGACCGTCACCAGACGGATCTGGCCTCCGGAGATGTCATTCAGTCTCTTGAACATCTCGACATCCGGGACATGCAGATTGTCCGCCGCCTGCGCGCCTCTTTTGGCGTAGCACAGGAAGGGGCCTTCCAGGTTGATGCCTGCCATCCGGGCACCCTCGGACGTAAAGCTGCGGATCGCCTTCATCGCCTCGGTCAGAACAGGCTCCTTTAAGGTCATGGTCGTCGGGCACCAGGAGGTCACGCCATTTCTCGCATAGTAGCGGGACATTTTTACGAGACCCTCCACGGAGCCATCCGAGGAATCCTCCTCGACCGCGCCGTGGGTATGGATGTCGACCAGACCCGGGATCAGGTACATCCCCTCGGCGTCGATGTCCGCCTGGTGGCTGCACTCTCCCACATACTCTATTTTCTCTCCGAATACAACCTCGCCCTTCGTAAACTTCCGGTCCGGGCCGTAAATCATTGCATTACCGATTATCATTTTCTATCCTCACTCTGATTTTTGAAAGCGTACGCGTCGCTTCGCACTTCGTGCTCCCGCGCCGCTGCAACAACACTCGACAATCGGCCCGCTCAACGATGTTTCGCGTGCCTTTTTGTCTCGTTTTGTTGCTCGTTCGGATGCAAACAGCTGTCTGAAAAGCAAGCTTTTCATCCGAGCTGTTTGACATCCTCACTCTGCTTTCATACGATGTCCGGGAGGCTCGCTGCGGCCATGGACTGGCCGACGCGGCGGAACTTCTCATCCGGCAGATGAATCTTCAGTCCTGCGTACTCCGGGTACTCCTCCTTCAGGACAGCCTCCGCCTCCTTCACGATGATCTCACCGCCGCGGCCCGACATGACACGTCCTAAAAGGAGTGCATGCTCCGCACCGTACAGATCACAGTAGAAGCCAAGGACATGGCCGGTGCAGACGCCGATGGACTCGTAAACCTTGACCGCGCGCGGATCCTCCTGCTCCATAAGAGCCTGGACCGCCTTCAGCTTCTCCGCCGGGGTGAGGCTTTCGGCCAGCTCGATCCCTGCGCGGGGAGCCAGCTTGATGACGCCGTCCTGAGACAGGTACTTGACGCCGCAGCCGATGTCGCCGGACCACTCGTCCGCCATAGCCTTCGGGTTCGCATCGACCGGCATGAAAGCAAGCTCATTCAGCCAGCCGGTGATGTTGCCATTCTCGTCGACATAGCCGACCGCCTCGGAGGTGCCCATCGCGATGCCGAGGATATTGTTGACGTCCAGGCTCATCGCGCCTGCCAGAGCGGTGACGTCGCCGTCATTCGCCACGACACACGGGATGTCTCCGAAGGTCTCCTTCGCTGCCCGCATGTAGATCGGCTTGATCACGGTCTCAAACTGCTCCGGATGGCACTGCTTCGCATAGTTGAACAAAGAGGATACCATCGGCTTATTCTCGACGATAACGCCGGCTGCCGAAATACCGATGCCATCCACGCGAGGCATGTGGGCCGCTGCCTTTTTGAAGCTGTCCACGATCCCCTCGAAATGATAATTCAGGTCGTCATTGACCTTAGGAAGCCAGACGGTCTCATCCGAGAAAACCGTCTCTCCGTCGATCACAGCGGAGACCTTCCGGTCGCTGCCGCCGGCGTCAAAGCCGATCCGGCAGCCGTTCAAATGACGGCCCACCGACTCGGATGCTGTTTTCTCCTCCGGAACCTCGTCGCACCAGACCACCTCAAACGGTCTCTCGTAGACGGTCTCCATGAAGTCCTTGTCAAAGGCACGGCTGCCGTCGGCACTGTAAGCCTCACGGACGTCTTCGTAAATCCCACGGTCGCCCGCCACGTAAATCCGGAAGCCGCCCTTCATCCAAAGCACGACCTTGATGCAACGGCGGATGTAAAAACGATCTGCCTCCGCCATCTCCTCGGTCCCGTGGATAAAGGTATGGTAGGCCGCGATCTGCCCTCCGGCTCTTTCCACCGCGAAAGCCACCGGCTTTGCCGCACCCTTTAAAAAGGCACGGTTAAACTGCAGAAGCGGGATAAATTCCGGATCCAGCTCCGGCTTAATCTTTGTGTCGATCTGAACACCCAAATATTCCATACAGGTAGTTTCCTTTCAAGTCTTTCTAAATGGCAGCTGCTTTTAAGAGGCCCGTATTACTCTACGGTTACGCTCTTTGCCAGGTTTCTCGGCTTATCCACGTCGAGGCCGCGGCCGACAGCCATGTAGTAACCCAGCAGCTGGAGCGGAATGACCGCCAGGGAAGCGGCGAAATGCTCATCGACCTTCGGAACGTAGACGACGAAATTCGCATTGTCTTCCATGCTGTAGTTGCCATAGCTCGTCAGACCCATCAGGTAAGCGCCGCGGGCCTTGACCTCAACGAGGTTGGAAAGGGTCTTCTCATAGAGAGCCTTCTGCGTCAGGACGCCGATGACCATCGTGCCATCCTCGATCAGGCTGATCGTGCCATGCTTCAGCTCGCCCGCTGCGTATGCCTCGGAATGTGCGTAGCTGATCTCCTTCATTTTCAGGCTGCCCTCCATGCAGACTGCATAGTCAATACCGCGGCCGATGAAGAAGACATCCTTCGCGTTGGCAAACTTGCTCGCAAACCACTGGATTCTCTCCTTATCGTCCAGGATCCTTGTGATCTTATCCGGAATCGTATCCAGTTGGGCGAGATACTCCTCTGCCTTTTCCTGGGTCAGGGTGCCGCGCTCCACGCCAAAGCGGATCGCCAGCAGATAGCAGGCCATGAGCTGCGTGCTGTAGGCCTTGGTCGTCGCAACGGCGATCTCCGGTCCGGCCAAGGTGTAGCAGACATAGTCCGCCTCACGGGCGATCGAGGATCCGACCACGTTGACGATCGCCAGCGTCTTGATTCCTTTTTCCTTTGCCATACGAAGAGCTGCCAGAGAATCTGCGGTCTCGCCGGACTGGCTGATGATGATCACCAGCGAGTTCTCCCGCAGATGCATCGTGCGGTAGCGGAACTCCGAAGCCAGCTCGACGCGGACCTGCAGGTCTGTCAGATCCTCCAGCACATACTGGCCAACCACACCTGCGTGGTAAGCGGAGCCGCAGGCAACGATATAAATCATGGAGAAATTCTTGATGTCCTCCGACGTCAGGCCTGTCTCAGACAGGTCGACGTAGCGCTTTCCATCCTCATTCTTTTTCACCATGGAATGAAGAGTCTCACGGACAACCTTCGGCTGCTCAAAGATCTCCTTCAACATGAAATGCTCGTAGCCTTCCTTCTCGGCGGCCTTGGCATCCCACTTGATCTCGACGGTGGGCTTTTCCACCACATCACCGTTCAGGTCGTAGAAGGTGGCTCCCTCCGGAGTCAGGCGGCCCATCTCGAGGTTTCCGATGTAGTTCACAAGACGGGTGTAATTCAGAATCGCCGGGACATCCGATGCGACAAAGGTCTCTCCCTCGCCGAGACCGATGATCATCGGGCTGTCCTTGCGGGCACAGTAGATCTCGCCCGGATAGTCCTTGAACATGACAACCAGTGCGTAGGATCCGCGGACACGGACCATCGTCTTGGCCAGTGCGTCGATCGGGCCTACCTTGTATTTTTTGTAATAGTAATCGACCAGCTTGATGACAACCTCGGTATCGGTACCAGAGTAGAACTGGTAGCCATTGCGGATCAGCTTCTCCCGCAGCTCCTGGAAGTTCTCGATGATGCCGTTATGAACACCGACAACATTCATATCATCTGAATGGTGAGGATGTGCGTTTGTCTCATTCGGCTCACCATGGGTAGCCCAACGAGTGTGTCCGATACCGCAGGTTCCGATCAGGGCATTGCCGCCGTCCGTCTTCTCCTCAAGTACCTTCAGTCTGCCCTTTGCCTTGACTACGACAGCATCCTGCACTCCGTCACGGATCGCGAGTCCCGCCGAGTCATAGCCGCGGTACTCCAGCTTGGACAGGCCATCCAGACAGATAGGCGCTGCCTGCTTTTTACCAACATATCCTACGATTCCACACATAACTTAAGTCCTTTCCGGTTCTTGACAATGTTTGGGACCTGTCTGATCCCTTATCTGATCCCTTATCTGATCCCTTATCTGATCTCTTATCTGATCTCTTGTCTGAACTCATTTCTGATCCTGATCAGAACTCTTGTCCGATCAACGATCGTCTTTTATGCATACAAGTTCTCTGCGTAGACACCGTCTGCGATCAGCTTGCGGAAGCTGGCCACGACTAACGGCTTATCCTCCTTGTAGGTGACGCCGAACCATTTGTCCTTCGTCTCGAGCACCTTGACCGATGCCTTGTCCGCCTTGATCAGCTCGTCGATGTAGCTCGGCAGGAGGTACTCAGCCTTCAGCGGGTCGCCCTTGCCGGCCTTCAGATCCTCAAGGAAATCGACGAAGCCATCCTTCAGCAGATCGACAAACTGCGGCATCAGGCCCCACATATTCATGGATACGTAGGATTCCGGATCGATCGCTACGCCGTCTGCGCTTGCTCCCTCGGGAGTCGGGATGATGTGGCTCGTCTCCACGACATCCGTCAGATACCCATTCTCGGATACCTTGCAGACGCCACGGGTCACGCCGCCGTGCTCGGAGAGCGTATTCTTCAGGATGAAGCCGGCCATGCAGTACTCATTGTCAGCGTGGTCCGCTGCCAGGAACTGATAAACGGCTTTGTAGCCATCCTTGCCGTAATAGTCGTCGGCGTTGATGACCATGAAGGGCTCCTTGATCACATCGCGGGCTGCCAGAATCGCCTGGCCGGTACCCCACGGCTTTTTGCGGTCTGCCGGAGCCTCGAAGCCTGCCGGAAGGTCGTCCTTCTTCTGGAACGCGTAAGCCACCTCGACATCCTTCTGTGCGCAGATCCGCTCGATGCGCTCGCCGATGCGCTCGTGGAACGCTTCCTTGATATCCTCGCGGATGATGAAGACGATTTTGTTGAAACCAGCCTCCATCGCATCATGAATCGAATAATCGATAATAATCTCATCGTGCAGGCCAACCGGCTCAAGCTGCTTGATACCCTCTCCAAAACGTGAACCAATTCCTGCTGCCATTATAACAAGTGCAATTCTTTTCTTCATAACAATCTCCTTTCCCCAACAAACGTGAAGACATACCACCTATTACTTTACCATAAATAGAGGCAATCTGCAATGACTGCCTCTGAAGTAAGCGTGAAATATATCAAAATATTGTGGTCCTTCCGGTGCCTGACCACTATTCATGCCGCTCATCCTGCTGCCAGTCGGGATGCCATCTCCGTCATCAGTCATGCCGCTGCGTAAAGTCCGAATAGACCTCGCAGAACCTCGCGTGGAACGACGCCGGCTCGCCCTTCTCCGTCAGATGAGAGACATCCCCCAAGGTACTCATGCGGAAATAGGCAATCCCCTCTTCTCTCTCCTCCGTCGCAATCGTCGTGACCGAAGCAGGCGGTGCGACAAGGCCGTGCCACAGTGGCATGACCGGAAGATTCAGAAGGTGGGACAGAAGAACGCAGGTAAGCCCGAAATGGCAGAACAAGGCAATCGTGTCCGTGTTTGGCCTGACGGCACGGTAAATCCGCCCCTCTCTCACGTAGCCATGCTGCGCAAGGAGCTCGTCAAACGCCTCCGTCACCTCACGATATTTGGAAGCGAGATCACCGGAAAGCGCCAGGGACGTAGTGGTCCATGCATCCTCCGTGAAATTCTCCGGGTGCGCCGTCCACTGTGCCGGCTTGTTGTCCCAGGGCTGCCTGCCCTGTGTGCCGTCATCCCGCACGACCGGCCAGGAAAACTCCCGCAGCCAATCCTTGACCACTTCCTCACGGCCAAGAGCCTTTAAGGTCGGCGCCGCCGTGTCCCGTGCTCTCGTAAGAGGTGAGACATAGATATAATCCGGGCTGTTTTTCTCCATCCTGAGCGCCGTCAGCTCGGCTTCTCTTTTTCCCTTTTCCGTCAGACGGTCGATCCGCCCGTCCGGCTCTCCATGGCGTACGATCCAAAGCTTCATACTGTGCTGCCACTCCTTTTCGTTCGTAAAGCTGCTGTCCTTACTGTCGGTCTCACTGTCGGCCTTTCCCGGCCGCAAGGCTGTATTCACTGTCAGCCCTTCCCAACCGCATACTATATGCTCTGTCAATCCTTCCCGGCCGCATACTGTATGCTCTGTCAATCCTTCCCGGCCGCATACTGTATGCTCTGTCAATCCTTCCCGGCCGTCTCGGACAGGACGTAATCATATCACTTTCCGCTCAGGAAAGGAAGACCCGGCCGAAAGATTTGTCCGGTCGGAAGTACGGTAAGGAAAAGCTCAAGGAAAAGCTCAGGAAAAGGCTCAGGGAAAAGCTCAGGGAAAAGCTCAGGGAAAAAGAATCCGTCCGGATGCCCGGCTCAAAATTGGCACGGTCAGAATAATCAAAAATGGCTATTTTATTCTCTCCAATTTCTCTTACAATACAGGTGTATACAGTTTTTGGCAATGATTGTCTGACGATTTCTGTCTTGCGACTGTCGTTTTGGCGATTGCTATTTCAGCGAATGCTGCTTTTTATATTACAGGAGGTTTTACGATTATGAAGCGCATTTTAACGATACAAGATATTTCCTGCTTTGGAAAATGCTCCATCACCGTCGCCCTGCCCGTTCTCTCGGCCATGGGCATTGAGACGGTCATCCTGCCGACCGCGGTTCTGTCCACCCACACGATGTTCAAGAACTTCACCGTCAAGGACCTGACCGACCAGCTGATCCCGATCACCGATCACTGGAAATCCGAGAGCATCCATTTTGACGCGATCTACACCGGGTATCTCGGCTCCGCGGAGGAGATCGAGATCGTCAAGAAAATCTTTGAGGAATTCGGTGGCGAGGACACGAAGATCTTCATCGATCCGGTCATGGCCGACAATGGCAAGATGTACCCGGCTTTTGATGAGACCTATGCTGCTCTGAATGCTAAGCTCTGCGGCCTGGCTGACATCATCGTGCCTAATATCACCGAGGCTTGCTTCATGACCGGCATCGAGTACAAGGAGACCTACGATGAGGCCTATGTCAAGGAGCTTCTGGCAGGCCTTGCCAAGCTCGGTGCAAAGGAAGTCGTCCTGACCGGTGTCTCCCTGTCAGAGGGCAAGACCGGTGTCTACGGCCTGAACACCGTGACCGGCGAGACCACCATCTACCAGAACGACCGCGTCAACGCCTCCTTCCACGGCACCGGCGACATCTTCTCCAGCGTCCTCTTTGGCGCGATCACCCGCGGCATCCCGATGGCTGACGCCTTCCGCATCGCCGCTGACTATACCGCCGACACCATCCGCGTTACGCTCGAGAACCCGGAGAATCCTTGGTACGGCGTAGACTTCGAGGCTACCCTGCCCCAGCTCGTGAAGACCCTAGAGGCCGAGTGCGGGAAGTAAAGAAGTAGCAGGCACGACACGGCCCGGGCGGCCCGGGCCGGGCTGTCTGCTGGCCGAAGCCAGACTGAGGACTGAGGGCAGGCTTAGTGCTTGGTCAGGCTGAGAACCTGGTCAGACTGAGAACTTGCTCAGACTGGGGGCTTGGTCAGACCGAGAACTTGCTCAGACCGGGGGCTTGGTCAGACCGAGAACTTGCTCAGACTGGGGGCTTGAGAAAAGAAATCTTGGAAATCCCCCAAAGAAAAAGACACCATTTAATAAAAAGTGGGGCATTCTGTCTTTAAGCTAGTCAGAATGCCCCACTTTTTTGACTAATTCTCTTCCTTTTTTGGGGTATAAGCTTTCAGATGCAGCTTCTTCCCCCCATTTTCCCATCTTCTACACGTCCCAATCGTGGGGATCTGCAGAAATAATTGGCAAGTTGAACCCCACCTTTTCTCTTTAAGGCAAGTTTTATTCCTCGGTGGCGCCGGTTACGATGACCTCCTCCAGGCGTGTCAGAGCCGGGATGCGGACATTGTCATACTGTCTGTCAGCCGCGGAGGCTTTCAGGCAGCCTGCCACGTCGTGCATGTTTCCGGAGACGGAGCCGCCGGAGACGATGGTGGTCTGCTCGCCGTCGTGCCAGTAGCCGAGGCGGATCTCGCCGGCGATGTCGCCGGTCAGGGGATCGACCTGGAAATCCGAGAACTCGACAACCTCCAGATACGAGCCGCTGCGCAGCTCCTCCTCGGTCCGGGTACCGCCCTCTACGATGAAGTTCGACGCGATAAAGGAGTCGGTCACGCCCAGATACCAGGAAAACTGGCGGCTGCCGTAGCTGCTTTTCGCGATGTTGTTCTCGATGATGACGCGGTCGGAGACCGGAGCGCCTTCGGCGTCATAGGCGGCATTGCCCGAGGAATTCGGCAGATACTTCACGGCCTTTACCGTCAGGGCGTCGCCAGCTACGTCTGCCACGACCGGCTCTCCCATCTTCCAGTCGGAGATGCCCTGATACAGGTAGCCTGCGCTCATCCGGTCGATGAAATAGCTGTAAATCTGAACGGCAGCGTCCGTGGAGAACAGCACCGGGAACTTCCCGAGGGACGGGGTCGGCACGGTGTGAAGACGATCCTTGCCATAGCGCATCGTCTCGGTCAGGTCGCGGATGAGCCCGTCACGATCGCAGCTGCCCGAGTGGTACAGACGATAAAGCTCGATTTCATGGACAGAGCCCGTAGCACTACCCGCATCGATTGCGTCATCCGCATCGATTGCGCCACCCGCATCGATTGCGCCACGCGCATCGATTGCGCCG
>CAMOGO010000028.1 GCA_946614075.1 uncultured Lachnospiraceae bacterium
TCCGATCCCGACCTACAATCCTTGCCTCGATGGCTACGAGCAGATGAAGGCCGAGGGCAAGTATGAGTTCCAGGTCATCACCCCGCACTACATGAGACGTTCTCACACGATCTTAGACAACGTCAAGGTCATGAGAGAAGCCTTCCCGAACCCGGTTCTGATGAACGCTGCCGATGCGGCTGCCAAGGGCATCGCAAACGGCGACACCGTGCTCATCTCCAACGAGGATGGCAAGACTCTGCGTCATGCCTGCGTCACCGAGACGATCTGCCCTGGTGTCCTGGGCGTCCTGCACGGCTGCTGGGTTGACATCGATCCGGAGACCGGCATTGACCGTGCCGGCGCGGACAATATCCTGTCCCGCAACGTCTCCACCGGTCAGATGATCTGCGCATGGAACTCTGTCCTGGCAAACGTCGAGAAGTACGATGGACCGGAGCTTCCGGATGACATCGACATGAACGATCGTATGATCTCATTTGAATAAAGAAGGAGGGAAAGTATCATGGCAAAAGCTTTTTATTTTGATATGACTTCCTGCATCGGCTGCAAAACCTGCCAGATGGCCTGCAAGGACAAAATGGAGGTAGAGTTCAGCGCCGGCGTTTTCTTCCGCGAGGTAAGAACGTATGAGACCGGCACGTTCCCGAATGTCGGCCGTTTCAACTACAGCGCAAGCTGCAACCACTGCGACAATCCGGCCTGCGTAGCCAACTGCCCGACCGGCGCTATGTACAAGACCGAGGACGGCCTTGTCCTGCACGATGACTCGCTGTGCGACGGCTGCCAGACCTGCACCATGGCCTGCCCTTACATGGTTCCGAAGTATGTAGCGGAGCTGGGCAAGGTTCACAAGTGCGACGGCTGCATCGACCTGGTCTCCAAGGGCAAGAACCCTGTCTGCGTCGACGCCTGTGTCATGCGTGCTCTGGACTTCGGCGAGAAGGATGAGCTCATCGAGAAGTACGGTCCGGACCTGGTCTGCGACCTGTCGATCCTTCCGGTTTCCGAGATCACCGGTCCTAACACCCTGATCAAGGCCCGCGCCAACGCCATCGACGAAGACGCACGCCAGATGATGGTATAACTGAAACAAGACAGGGACGGTTCTCTGTCTGATTACACCAAATAACAGGTAAGACGGGGGAGGTTCTCTGTCTGGCGATCAGACCAGACAGAGAATCGTCCCCCGTCTTTTCGCAGTTATGTGCAAGTTTAGATTGAACATGGAGGAGTTTCCAGTTAAGATAAGCTGTATCAGGGATTTGGGACCGGCGTTTTTTCGGAAGCTTTCTGCCGGAGGATATCTGGCGGGGCCGGTCAAAAGGAGGGAAAATGGTTACTCTGGATAAAATCTATCATGCAGCGTACGTGCTGAAGAATGTGGCGAGGAAGACGGATCTGATCGCGGCGTCCAACCTGGCTGAGGGGATGGATCTGTACCTGAAGACGGAGAATCTGCAGGTGACAGGAAGCTTCAAGGTCCGTGGCGCTTATTACAAGATCAGCCAGCTGACCGAGGAGGAGAAAAGCCGCGGTATCATCGCCTGCAGTGCGGGGAATCACGCGCAGGGCGTGGCGCTGGCGGCGTCAAAGAACGGGATCCGCTGCACCGTCTGCATGCCGGAGAGTGCACCGATCATGAAGGTGGAAAACACCAAGCGGCTCGGCGCGGATGTCTGCCTGGTGAAGGGTCTGTACGATGACGCGCATGACAAGGCGGTGGAGCTGCAGCATGAGACCGGCGCGACGTTTATCCATCCTTACGATGATGACTACGTCATCGCCGGACAGGGAACCATAGGCCTGGAGATCCTGGATCAGATGGACGACGCGGAGGCGGTCATCGTCCCCGTCGGCGGCGGCGGACTGATCTCCGGCGTAGCGCTCGCGGTGAAAAGCCTGCGGCCGGACTGCAAGGTCTACGGTGTCCAGATGGAGGGCGCGCCGAGCATGTTCAACAGCTACCGCGACGGGAAGCTGGAGACCCTGTCGGATGCCTCCACCTTTGCCGACGGCATTGCGGTGAAAACACCCGGCGACATCACCTTTGAGATGGTTCAGAAATACGTGGACGCAATCGTGACCGTATCGGAGGACGAGACGGCAGCGGCAATCCTGGCGCTGATGGAGAAGCAGAAGCTGGTCGCAGAAGGCGCCGGCGCAGCCAGTGTCGCAGCGGCTCTGTTCCATAAGCTTCCCATCGAGGGCAAAAAGACCGTCTGTGTCGTCTCCGGCGGCAACATCGACGTGAATATCCTGAGCCGAGTCATCACCCGCGGCCTCGTCATGAGCGGCCGCAACACCATGATGACGGTTGCCCTGGATGATCGCCCAGGCATGCTGAAGCGTGTCACGAGCATCATCTCCGACTGCGGCGCCAATGTCCTGAAGGTGCAGCATGACCGTGGAGAAGCCGGCATGGCGATCACCAAGTGCTTCCTCAAGGTGGAGCTCGAGACCCGTGACAAATCCCAGATCGACCAGATCAAGGAAACCCTCGTGAAGGAAGGCTTCGCCCTGATAGGCGACAGAGGATAGGAAGGCTTCGCCCTGATAGGCGACAGAAGATAGGAAAGAAAAACGACAGACACAAGTTGCTTTTTCTTGTGCGCCTGGCGGCGCACGAGAAAAAGGGAGCTGCCATGAATTCACGGCAGCTCCTTTTAATACTATATTGGGTAAACGCTCAGATATGGGCAGATTTTACATGGCCATATCGTCGACAGCTGTCTCGCCTGCCAGCAGGCCGGAGGCAAGGCAGAAGCCGTTTGCCGTGGTGCTCTGGAAATAAGGAATGCTGAAAAGATCAGCGTCCATACCGGCAACGTACAGACCGGAGATGACAGCGTTGGCCGGATCGATGGCACGGCAGAAGCCGTCGGTCTTGATACCGCCCATGGTCAGCCATGCGCTCGGGATGTACTCAGCGATGTAGAAAGGCGGCTGCAGGACGCTGTTGAGGTACATGGCATCCTTGTAGAACAATTCATCCTCGCCGGACTCGCATGCCTCGTTGTAGGCAGCCACTGTCTCAGGCAGGCAAGGAAGATTAAAGAACTCAGCCAGCTCCTCGATGGTATCGGCCTTGAAAGCCCAACCCTCGGAGACAGCGACATCGAACTGCTCCTTGATATCGGTATCCGTGACATCCGTCAGGAAGGATACGCCGGTAGGAGACATATGCTCGGTATTCATCATGTCAAGCAGCGGAGTGGTGGAAACCTTGTCCATGAAGGCATCGTCGAAGACACCATAATAGACGCTGTCACGGATCATCGGCTCGCCGGTATACATAGCCTCTTCGCAGACAACACCCTCGTTCATGAAGCGATTGCCGTCCTTATCGACCAGAAGCCCGCCCAGGATCGGAAGACGAAGGGTCTCATTCTCGCCAATGTTGTGACGGAAAGCGTAAGCCGGAGAAGCCTTCAGGTTGGCGCCGCCGTACTCATTCATGGAAACGGTGAAGTTCTTGCCGAGCTGGGCACCGGCTGCCATAGCCATATTGATGCCGTAGCCCTTGCAGTTTACATTGCCAAGAGGCAGGATGAAAGCGCCGGCATAATACTTGGCAACCATCTCCGGGTTGGCAAGGAAGCCGCCGGTGCACAGGATAACAGCCTTTGCCTCGATGAGGATCTTCTTGTCTTCCTGGACACAGAAAAGACCGGAAACCATTCCATCCTCGATCAGAAGAGCAACAGCCTGAGTCTCGAAGAGGCAGTTTACACCGGCATCATCGAGCATCTTCTGGAAGATCTCACCACGCTCCGGACCACGGACACCGTAGAAATGACCGCACTTATCCATGTAGGAGCTCTCCTCGGTAGCAGTAGCAAAGCTGGTGTTGAAAGGCATGCCGCCCTCGGACAGGATATTGATGGCTCTGCCGCTGATGCCAAGCATATTGCGCAGCACCTTGGCATTGCTCTGATAGTGAGTGCCCTTCCACATATACTGGAAAGCTTCCTTGACCGGTACGTAGTTGTCATACTCCAGCTCCAGATCGGACTCGACAGCCCAGGCACCACTTGTCAGGACATTGGTGGTTCCGTTGATGTCTCCGGCGATATCGACGGCGATGACATTGGCACCCTTGCCTGCGGCACCCAGGGAAGCCATGATACCGGAAGCTCCGAGGCCTGCGACAACAACATCACAGCTCAGGGTCTCTTCTACATCTTCACTGCGGTCGAAGGCGTAGACTTCACCTTCCATCATTTCCTCATCTGCATTCGCTACCCATGCAGGACGGGTGAAAACGCCAACTGCGGCCAGGCTGGCAGCTGTTGCGGTACCCTTCAGGAACTCACGACGTGTCAGTTTGCTCATAATAGATCCTCCTTATTTCGGCGGCTTGCTTTTTAGCTCCTTACGATCGGAACCAGCCCCGTGGTCTTAAAAAAAGTTAATCCATGAGCACGCCTGAAGGTCAAGAGAAAATTTTTCCTGGCGATTCGCACAAATAACAGAAGGTATATTTGTGCAAAATTCCATGAACCATCCTCTTTATCTGGAGTACTTCGCTTCCGAAAAAACAGAGTAAGGCTACTCTACAGGCACGATCAGATATTCCAGATCCTCTCCTTTGCCATCCAGGTTCAGAAACTGGGGAAAAAGGAGAATATCACCCCGCAGACGATATCCATGGTCCTTCAGCCACTCCTCCAAATCCTGAAAAGAGGAATGCCGCTGGCTTTTCTCACGCGTCATCCGGCGGTAGTAGCAGACGCATTTTCCCAAAGGGGCCCGTTCCAGGTTCTTTTGATCGAGCTTCAGCCCCTCCGGTACCTCCCCGGCAAAAAAGCCGATCCCGTAACTGGGCGTCAGAAGCTTCTTTTTACTGAGAAAGTCGGCGCGGGAAATGATTCGTAGATATTGGCTGATCGGCACGTTTTCCACCAGGGCAGCGATCATCTCCCGGTTTTCCATGGAGATATGATAATTGTTGCCGATGGATGCAAGGTAATAGTAATAGTCCTTCTGATCTGTCACCCGGAATTCATCAAGGCCCTCCCCTTGAATAAGGGATCTCAGATGCTGCAGTCGATTTCTACGGTTTTCCAGGAGGGCGATTTGTCTGTCAATGTCGGCCTCTTGCTCCTGCAATAGCAGGAGAAAGGACGGATCCTCATACGGCAGGTCCAGCATCTTGACAGTCTGCTCGACCGTGAAGCCGTACTGGAGAAGGCTGCGGAAAGCGTTGAAGCGAAAGCCATCCTCCTGTGTGTAATAACGATATCCGTTTTTCTCTTTTTTTACCTCAAAAAGCCCGTATTTCTCATAGAACCGGAGCTTGGACTGCGTCTGGCCGATCATGCTGGCAAATTCACTGATACGATACATAAAGGGGTCTCCTTTCCTCTTTTCTGCAGATTTTAAGATAGCATAGAAATCAAGATCCGTCATTCTCAGAGAAAAAGGTTTGAGCAAAAAAGGTTCGACATGGTTTAAGGTTGCGTCAGGATATTTTTGATTGGATGCATGGATTGCATTGTGCTATATTAGCGATAGTACACATATTTAAGAGTTTGTTCGCAGACTAAGCGAAAAGGAGCACGAGCGCTCCTTTTTCCGGGGGAGGCGCAGCGGAGCATGGCATACAAAATCAAGGACTTTTCGAAAATCATCGGCGTGGAGCCGCATAATCTGCGCTTTTACGAGGAAAAGGGCCTGCCGGAGGCCGAGCGGGATGAGAGCGGCTACCGTGTCTACAATATCCGGAACGCCTACGATGTGAATTCCTTCCTGGCCTTTCAGGCGATGGGCTTCACGGTGCAGGAGTCTGCCGAGCTCCTGAAGGGGATCGAGCCATTAGCGCTGGTGGAGAGGCTCGCGGAGAATGACCGGAAGATGGAAAAGGAGATTGAAGTGCTGAAAAGCCGGATCTCCTGGAACCGGAAACTGGCTGAGTATTGCAGGCACTTGGTGGAGGACCCGGACTGGGCAGAGCTTTTGGAACTTGAACCGGTGTATTTCCTGCAGGCCTCGGACAAAGAAGATCTGGAAATATCCAAGGAAAGCGACCGGGAGATCGCGGCCTGGGTCGCGGAGGTGCCAAACGTCCATTTTGTCTCTCTGACAGCGCGGGAATCCTTCATCGGAGATGGGAGGGCTTTGAACCTCGGCTACTCGGTCAATGAAAGTGACTTTAAGAGGCTTGAGCTTCCTGCCAGCGAGCATACGAAGAAGCTTCCCATGGGGAAATGCGTGGTCTGGACGCAGGCGTGCGATAAAGAATTGCCGACGTTGAGGCTCAGCCCTCATCTGGGGAGATTCCTGGAGGATAATCATCTGCGGATTTCCGGCGATATGCTTGCGATTTATTTCATGCCGAAATTTCCAAAGGAAGGCGCGGGTTCCTTTATCGGCGCGGTGCCGGTGGAATGTACAGATCGGTGACCGATGTCATAGTTTAAAGGAATGATGTGATGACGTGCCGGAATACGAAATCAGAGTACTTTTCAGGTTTGCAGAACCCAAGAAAAAAGAGAAACTCTTCAATTTTCCTCTTGACCTTCAGGTTACCTGAAGGTCTTTACTATTCTTAGCAGCCGGAATGGCAGTGGGAAATGGACATGTCATCCGGAAAGAAAAGCGCAGGGCTCCGCCTTGCAAACGATACTATTTAAACAGGAGGAAATAACAAAGATGAAGAACAATGGCATTTCCAGACGTAGCTTTCTGAAGGGCTCCGCAGCGGCAGCGGCAGCTATGAGCCTGGCATCCGCATTCCGTATGCCGGCTTTTGCCGAGGAGGCAATGACGGAGGAGGCACTGGGCGATCCGGTCGAGACCTATGAGGCAGACGTCGTCATCGCAGGCGCCGGTGCAGCCGGCTTGATGGCAGCCCTGGAGCTTACCATGGCAGGCAAGAAGGTTATCGTCCTGGAGAAGGGTGCATCCGCAGGAGTTTCCAATTTCTCCATGTGCGGCGGCCCGACAGCATGCGAGACCAAGCTGCAGGCAGAGGAAGGCTGCACGGTCACACTCGAGCAGATTTACGGCCATATGTATGATTTCTCCAATACCGCTGTCAACGGCAAGCTCCTGAAGAAGGTCCTTTCCTGCACCGGTACGGCGATTGACCGCATGACCGACCTCGGCATCCCGATGGTCGTCAAGGAAGATACCTATGGTGTCGGCTTCCGCGGCCGTCATATGTTCATGACCGGCGGCCTGGAGCGTGTACAGCCGATCGTAGACGCAGTTGAGGCAAACGGCGGTGAGTTTATCTACGAGGCAGAGGCCCGCGAGATCGTCATGACCGACGGCGTAGCCAGCGGTCTGAAGGCTCTGAACGAGGACGGAGAGGTCATCGAGGTCGATGCCGGCGCTGTCCTGATCACCTGCGGCGGCTTCCTGGGCGATGAGCAGCTTCAGAAGGAGCATTTCAACACCAAGGTCTTCCCGCTCGGAAACGTCCTGAGCAACGGCGGCAGCATCCGCATGATCCTGAAGGCCGGCGGCGTGCTGGATCGCAACTTCGCAGTCCTCGGCAATGAGTGCGGCGCTGTCTCCGCAGCAACGACCGGCTGGCCGTTTGACGAGTACTGGCTCAACGTCAACGAGCACTACGGCTACTGGCTGTTCGGCGGTCTGTACGTTGACAAGAGCGGCGAGCGTTTCATCAACGAGAAGAGAGTCGCTGACTTCCCGCTGGCACTGGGCGGCGAGGCGATTGTCCGCGCAGGCAAGGCTTACGTGATCATGGATGCAGACTACTATAATGCAGCCAGCGCTGAGGGCGGCATCTACGCATACCTTGGCATGCCGGAGGACTGGGCTTCCGGTATGGAGGCAATGTACTACAGCACCACCGAGGCCAAGAAGGAGACCGATCTGGAGCTCGCCATCGAGGAAGGCTGGGCCTTCAAGGCTGACACCATCGAGGAGCTCGCGGAGCACTTTGGTCTGGCTGACCTTCCGGCAACGGTCGAGGCTTACAACGGCTACTGCGAGAGCGGCGTCGACGAGGAGTTCGGCAAGAGCGCAAGCTTCCTGAAAGCCGTCAAGAACCCTCCGTTCTATGCCTTTGAGTATGTTCCGAGCGCATGGGATACCAACGGCGGCATCAAGACCGACAGCCACCTGCGTCCGGTCGATGCCGACAACAACGCCATCCCCGGCCTGTATGCAGCCGGCGTCTGCGTAGGCAGCATGTACACCGCTCCTTACTATGACAACGAAGGCTCCAGCGTCGGCCTGGCCGTCGGCTCCGGCGTCCTCGCAGGCAAAGAAATCGAGGCTTATCTGGGATAATTTAAATCTGGTAAAGGCTTCCTGATGGGATAGGAGACCAAGCCAAGCAAGACAGGGGACGGGTCTCTGTCTGATTGCACGCAGTCAGACAGAGACCCGTCCCCTGTCTTGCTTTGGCTTGCCCTGGCAGAGGACATCCCCTGTCTTGCCTTGGCTTGCCCTGGCAGAGGCCATCCCCTGTCTTGCCTTGTCTTGCCTGCAGAGGCCCGTCCCTGTCTTGTATTGTCTTGCCTGCAGAGGCCTGTCCCCTGTCTTGTATTGTCTTGCCTTGTCTTGGACTCCTTTTTATGCTGTTTTCCCTGCCTTTGGGAACCCTCTCTTGACATTCCTTGGAGAACTACGGGTGCGCCAGTTTATTTGCGGGAATTCCCACGTAGGAAATCTGGCCCTTTGAAGCAACTCCTCAGAAATTTACGGGGGAATTGCTCCCGATTTTGGATAGCACCGTAGCAGAGAGCGAGCATTGAGAGTGTGGTATAGAAATATTACGTGGGATATTGAGAATTGCTTCAAGTAAGCGGTAACTTGGAAACTAAATTGATACTAAGTAGTAATATCGATACGGGGATACGCTCGCTTTTTTCAAATAGCACCCGTAAAAAATGGGAATGTTGCCTGTGGGCTTTGCTCTTGTTACGTGGGAAGTGTAAAAATCTGCGGATTGCCACGTAAAAATGGACAGGAAAGGGTTTTCCTGAAGCTTTCATGTACGGGTGATCGGCAGAAGCCAGAAGGATTCCCACGTAATTATTTCAAAAAGAGCATATAACCAATGAGCCACAGGAGTCACGAGGACAAGAATTAAGAACCTCCCTGGATTGGGCAAGTCAATGATGTGTTGATGGAAGCAGGAAGCCAGCGCATATTTTTTTTAATACAACGCTTTAATTTGCTTGAATAGGGAAGCCAATGACGACAGACGGTGCAACGATATCGGCATCTGCTATGAGCTATGTACAGCAACCTATGAGCAGTACTGCTAAGCCGGGTATGAAGAATGCTGCTGCAGCTCTTTACGATTACTATTATCAGACACTCGAATATAGAAAAAAATAGAGGAGGAATAAATCCATGGAGAGATTTGAAGCCGTGGAGATGGAGATTATTGAGTTTGGGGCAGAGGATGATAGTATCACCAATTCCGATACATTGACGCCAGAATTACCCATTGGCCAAGATAACGAGTGAGGCGGGGGACGATCATTCTGCCTCATGAGCACCTGATGTAACACAGGGAAGTGTCCTGTGTGCCGTGTTAGTTACATGGCACAAAAAACCAGTGGTTGCCGGAATGCCAGGGAAGTTTCCCGCAGAGGGCATAGGTTACATGGTTTTTTTGAGAGAAACTGAGGAGAAATGTAAGAAAAAGCCGGGGAAATCTTGTCAGATTAGCAAGAATTCCCTGACTTTTCTGATGACGGGGAGCCTGAAACCACAGGGAAGCAAGGAAAAGATGACACGGTTTCCCTGGGGTAGACTATTTGAAAGCCTGAAACCCCAGGGAAGCAAGGGTAAGACGACCATGCTTCCCTGGACGACCATGCTTCCCTGGACGTCCATGGTTCCCCGGCCACCATGGTTCCCTGGACCAATCGAGTAGGAGGAGGCTTGTCCGACTCCTACTCGCCGCGCCGGCCGCCCG
>CAMOGO010000029.1 GCA_946614075.1 uncultured Lachnospiraceae bacterium
GACCGTGGAGGACCTCGCTGATGCTATTCCGACCACCATCAACACGGCTCTCGCGGCGGCTAAGTCGAGCGGTGAGTTCGATGGTGACAAGGGGGATAAGGGCGACAAAGGCGACCCGGGTAGTGTCGGTCCCGCAGGTCCTCAGGGCGAGCGCGGAGAGACCGGCAGTCAGGGCGTTCCGGGTGAAGATGGCTTTTCTCCCTCTGTCACCGTTACTCAGACCGCCACAGGAGCGACCATCACCATCACGGATAAGGACGGCACGACCACGGCTGACATTGCCAACGGAGAGCGAGGTCCCAAAGGCGATACTGGCGACTCCTACGTGCTGACGAGTGCGGATAAATCGGAGATAGCACAGCTTGTTTTAGCGGCGATGCCGACCGCAGAAAGCGAGGCGTTCTGATGAAATACAGTATCGAAGGACAGACCCTGACCGATATTGCGGACGCTATCCGAGAAAAAACTGGCGACACTGCGGCTCTGACTGCGGCGGCTATGGCTGAGGCGATAGCTGGGATTAGTGGGGGCGGTGGATTGGAATATGAGAGTGGTATATGGACACCGGAAGAAGACATGTACACGCCTGTCGCCATAGAGTTCAGCAATACACACGCAACCCCTCCTTGGATGTATTTTATTTGCAACGCAGCCCCAGAGAGCGAAATACGGAGGCTGAGCATAATCTTTCAAGAGTTTTTTTCCTTCGATCGGTTGTGCGGTATCGTACGCGGCACTTACGGGCAAGCAAGAGCGATTTTTAGCACAACAGACGGAAGTTTTGCTTTTGGTGCCCGATACTCCTTCAATCTGAAAACTGATGGAACGACCACCGCCGATAACTATGCTACATGGGCAACCTCGGAGCACATTATGGCAAGGTCTGAAAATCCGAACAAAACGGACAGAGTAATGTTTTACGCCAAAGATACGCCATACAAATGGATCGCCGTCTGGGCACCCGAAGCATAAGGAGGCACCATGATAAAAATTTATATCCCGGGCCTTCCCTGCAAGTCATACGAATACCGCAGAGGGGACGCCCAAATCATTCATGACGACGAAAAGAACTGCATCATCATAGACGGCGGCGAGCCTGATTTGTGCAATAAGATACTCGCATACTGTCGGAACGTGGGCATCACTCATGCCACGTACATCTTGACACACTGGCATCCTGACCATGATGCAGGCATGAAGCAGTTATTGGAGTCCTCCCTCGTCATTGACAGGATATACTGTCCGCCTCCGGCAGAAGTCAAGGCGCTTGACATAGACGACTACAATAGGGCCTGCCGAAGAATAGCGCAAGCAAAGGCGCTGAAGAAGCAGATCATTTACCCTAATCCCAATGCCGTCACCCATGTCGTGGTCGGTAAGATACGGTGCCACCTGTGGAGGCGTGCGGGCAATCGGAACGACAAAACTGACTATCAAGTGAATAACACGTCCATACAGACGTATTTTCCCGACATGTACTATCTCAGCACTGGCGACATCATCAACGCTTTCGAGGGGTATCTCTCCATCCTCAATGCGCCCGTGAAGGTGTTCAAGGTGCCCCACCATGGGAACGCCTGCACAGACGGCCCCTGCCGCAAGCTGAAGGAGCTGGGCGCGGAGCTGTGCTGGTACAATGACTGGGAAAAGAAGGGCGCGTCCGTAGGCTCCAGCAGCTTCAGCAAGTGGGGCGCGGGGTACTGCAAAAAGTATTTCCACACGCTCCGCACGGATGCCGATATTTACATGACAGCGTTCGCAAAAACGCTGCAGGTGCAGTACGGGCACAACCATTACAGCTATGCCATCCCCTACGATGGCAAGGCGCCCACGGATCGCTGGGTGAAGGGTGCAAAGGGCTGGTGGTATGAATACGCGGACGGCACCTATGCGGTCGGCTGGAAGAAGCTCAAGTGGTCGAAAGGCGAGAACTGGTTCTATTTCACGAAGGACGGATGGATGTGCACGGGCTGGGTGTACGACGGCGGATGCTGGTATTTCTGCGATGGCAACGGCGCCATGAAAACAGGCTGGCTCACGTACAAGGGGAAAAGGTGTTACTTGGAGCCGACAGCCGGGAAAAATCAGGGCCATGCATACATGAGCCAGACGGCGGTCATCGATGGCAAGACATATGTGTTTGACTCTGACTGCTACGCCACAGAGATCAAGGAGGCGGAAGAACCTCGCAGCAAGTCCAGGCTCAACGTGATCGATATCGCCTCCTATCAGTCCGGGCTGGATCTTCGCAAGGTCAAGGTTGATGGAGTGATCATCAAGGCATCGCAGGGGACAGGATACGTCAACCCCTGCTGCAACCGCCACTATGATCAGGCGAAGGAAGCTGGAATCCTCCGAGGGCTGTATCACTATGCGAACGGCTCCGGAGCTGTGGCAGAGGCTCACTTTTTTGTGGACACCATCAAAGACTGCATCGGAGACGCGATCCTCGCTCTGGATTGGGAAGGCGCGCAGAACCGCGCATTCGGCAACATGGATGTGGGATATTGCAAGACATTTCTCGACTGCGTCTATCAGCTTACCGGGGTGCGACCTCTCATCTACATGAGCAAATCTGTCTGCCGCGCTCACGACTGGTCACCGGTGGCGGAACATTACGGATTATGGGCGGCTCAATACGCGAACATGAATCAGACAGGCTTCCAGGAGGAGCCGTGGACAGACAATAGGGGCTGGGGAGCATGGGAGTCCCCTGCGATCTACCAGTACTCGTCCCGTGGCAGGCTTGCCGGGTACGATGGGAACCTCGACATGGATATCGCTTACATGTCGGCAGCCGGCTGGAGGAAGTATGCTTCAAAGAGCTAATTACTCGTGTTAACTCGAGTAAAGCCGCGCGTCACGGTCAGGCACAGCCGCAGAATATGGCGCACTCGTATGAGACTATCTAAATCCCATGGGATATTTAGTCAAGATCACCCCGGAAGGAGAGATCCTTCCGGGGCTCTTTTTTTTGCCCAAAACGCAATCCTTTTAAATAAAAGTGTTGACATATAAATAAAAGTATAGTAATATATAGTCAAGGGGAGACAATAAGGCATAGCAAAGGAGGACATCATGGAAAAGAGAATGGCAAAGAATCTGCTGGCAGAGCAGGGTATCAAGATTTTCATCAAGGACATCCAGGCTGTCAAGATCCACCCTGTCACGGTGGTGAGCCACAATGTAGGAGAAGGTCTCGCGCCGGATCGCTTCTCTCACAGGGACATCGTTGTGGTCCTCATGAAGGACGGCACCGGCTATCAGATCCTCAGGGAGACGGTGGACAAGGATGGTAACTTCTCCACCAATTCAGCAAGATTCGTCACAAGAGAAATCAGAAACATCTGACAAGGAGGGCAGCAATGAACAAGATCATCAAGGGGAAGCGATACAACACGGACACGGCCCAGCTCATGGGTGAATACAGCTACGGCTACCGCGGAGACTTCGGACATTGGACCGAAGAACTCTACCGGAAGCAGACAGGGGAGTTCTTCTTGTACGGAGAGGGAGGCCCTGCGAGCAAATACGCTGAATCGGTAGGTCAGAATCAGTGGAGCGGTGGAGAAAGGATCAGGCCGCTGACCATTGGCGAGGCGAAGTCCTGGGCCGAGAAATATCTGGACGGCGATGAGTACGAAAAGATATTCGGAGTGGTCGAGGAAGATGGTGGCAAGAAGGTGATGACCTACTCGCTCCCAATGGGTGCGATCGACAAGCTCAAAAGGGCTGCAGTCAATGAAGGAAGATCTGCAAGTGGCGTCCTCGCAGATCTGATTGAAAAATATCTGTGATGGGAATCCCCGGAAGGACATGACCTCCCGGGGATTTTTTTAAAGCGTGACATTTTGTCACGGTTTGACGGTGTTAATCGAAAGCCACGGAAGGGTGAATGTCAAATAACACCGTCTAAGGTCACAAAAAAATCACATCAATTGAGCGGTCCGGGCCTATCCATATTTCCTTGATTACCGATTGCCATAGATATCTCTTCTCCTTGATGGTGAAGGTCTTATACAGCTCTGCGAAAGAGTCAGGCAGTTCGAGTGGCCTGAGTGGCTCGATCGGCTGGACATTCCCGCACTCCGCGATTGCGGCATCAAGCTTCTCCCTGTCTGCCTTGTATTCATCGAGGCTGATGACATCGCTCAGATAGAGATCCTTCAGCCTGTCTCGCTTCCGTGTCAGATCCGCGACTTTCTTCCGGGAGTCATTCCTTTTTTTGGCTTCGACCTCATAGTGCAGTTTGCGTTCACCGAGGAGGCGGTTCACATTATCAAGAAGATATCGCTCGATCACGTTCTCCGACATCCCCACCGAATTGGTGCAGGCTCCGGCAGGTCTATAATGCTTCTGGCATTTGTACCGCGTGTACCCATGAATGTAGATTGCTGAGTAGTTGCGTCTACACGTTTTGCAGTGGATCATCCCGGTAAATATATACTCTCTCTTTGCCGTGTTCTTCCTGTTAAAGTGGAGCTTCCTCTGGACATCATCGTACAGTTCCCGATCTATGATAGGCTCACAAAAGTGGTCATTGTCTCTATTGACTCCGATATATCGAGGATTCCGCATCATGTGTTTGATAGCCACATCTGTCCTGATAAGGCCGTATACGTTTGCGGCATAGCGGACCAGTTCATTGAGATTTGTGTTTTTAGAGTAATGCCGAAAAAGGTCTCTTACCATCTCCGCGTCATCGTTAGGGACAAGATGCTTATTGACTATCGAATATCCAATCGGACACGATCCTGTGGTCACCTCTCCCTTCTTGATCTTGTAGTCGAATACCTGTCTGACCCTCTGCCCTGTGTTCTCCGCTTCGAATTGAGCGATGCTCATCATCTGGTTGACCACAAGACGGCCCTGTGGCGTGGTGGTGTCATAGATGGGTTCCCAGATAGCTGTCCACCCCACGCCATATTTGTCTAAGACCTCCATCATGTTGAGATAATGTCTTATGGAGCGATAGAGGCGGTCAAGCTTGGTCACGATGATCCTGTCAATCATCCCTGCCTTCACGTCACCGAGGAGCCGCTGCAGTTCATCGCGGTCCGCTCTTGTTCCGCTGATTCCATCGTCCATGTACTCCCCGGCACAGACCATGTCAGGCCTGTCATCAATATACTTGCGTAGCGCCGCCCTCTGGGCAGGGATCGAGTCTCCTTCCTGGGCCTGTCGATCGGTAGAGACCCGGAGATAAATTGCTGTTCTTATCATTGTGCGCCTCCTTTTCGATCTGCTGCACGTTTGCCTTTTCCCAATCGTTGCTTTCGATGTGATCCAGGGCGTGGAGATAGGCCCTGACTCTCCCGCGGTAGGAGAGCCGGGCGTTGAGATAGATCGTGTATCCTTCCGGGCATGGAGCGACCATCTCATCCACGGGCAGATCCACGATGTAAACATAGATGTCATTCGTCACGATTGGTCTCCTTGAATCGTAAGAGCATATCTGCCGCCATTCTCAGGTCCTCCGGGCGGCTGTCGCGGGCAGCATCGAAGAGGATGCGCATCTCAGGATTGTCGAACAGCTCCTGTGCCATCTTCGCTGTGGACTCATTAAAATAATATCCATTCTGCTGTACATTTGTTTGTACACCCATGAGGGAGTCAACCGACACGTCAAGGAATTCCGCAATCTTTACCAGCTTGTCAGCTTTGAGGTTATACCTTCCCCTCTTCCAGTCCGAAAGCGTACCGGCACTGATACCCGTCCCTTTGGACACTGCATAGTCCGAATATCCCTTTGAGTCTCTGATCCTTGCATAATCTTCGTACATGCTCTCCTCCAAACCGTAAATTCCCGAAAATTTACTGTTGACACATTCGGCGAGCCGTAGTATATTAAGCCTAAGGGGCAT
Source organism: uncultured Lachnospiraceae bacterium (assembly GCA_946614075.1). The sequence continues at coordinate 5,865 of CAMOGO010000029.1, forward strand.
TCGGTACACCGAAAACCCCGATAGGTAAATACGGAAGCCGATGTGAAATTGTGTGGCAACTATATTATATCGGCTATCCGAATTATTGGCAACAATTTTGTAACAAAAATTCGGAAAGGAGGAAAATGAAGGCAACGTATCAGAGATATGCCCGCCTGAGAGACGAGCGCGGCATGACGGATTACCGAGTCTGTAAGGAGACGAACATCGCACCGTCCACCATTTCAGACTGGAAGAACGGGCTCGGAACTCCGAAAGTTGACAAGCTGCTGAAGATCTCGACCCTGTTTGGAGTCCAGATCGAGGACATGCTGGAAGAGGTGACTGTATGATCCCAATCATTGATGACTACTACGTCACTGTCGAGACCAATCCGACCAACTACATTGTGAGACGTGGGAAAGGGGAGAAGGACAAGAAGGGAACCACGAAGGCCAGACCGCTGAGTTACCACACAAGCCTCGCGAAGGCGATTTCATTCATCCGTGGGCAAATAGTCGCTGAGAAGCTGACAGGGGACTTCCTGCACCTTCGCGCAGCCCTCGCGGCGGTCTCTGAGGTGGATGACCGCTTCGAGAAAATCATTTCAGAGGTGAAGGCATGATGAACATCGAACGACTGCTTCGCGCTCTCTCCGAGATCCTGGGGGAGCGGAGCGGGGCAGAGGTGGAGGTGAGGATTGACGGCAACAATTAAGTGCGACCCTTCCAGGCTCCCTGTTCCATTCGCTCCGAAGCCGATCAAGAGACAGGTCAGGGTTGTGGTCGAGGAGAAACACCTTCCCATCAAGAAGCGGGAACAGACCGCTTGGACGGAGGACAGGGACAGGGTGCTGATCCAGCTCCGGCACGAGGGAAAGACAATGCAGCAGTGTGCGGATGAGCTGGGAACGACAAGAGGCGCCATAAACAAGAGGCTTGCAAGACTGAGGAGGAGGGGAGAGATATGAGAGATGACACAGGATTTGTCCCGTCAGCATTGGCGCTGGGCGGGGTGATCCTCGCGGCGATCTGCTGCGAGAGTATATGCGACAGCCCGGTGGCTGTATTCATGGCTATCGGAGCACTAATCATGGCATTCGCGGCAGGGGCCGCGGCAAAGAAGGAGGAAGAAAATGACTGGAATTCTTGAGGATCTGATCAAGGCTATTGAGATGCTGGACGTATTCGAGATCGCAGAGGCAAGTGTTTGCGGATGGCACGTTGAAATCCACGAGTCCGATTATAGGAAGGCGCGGGTGATCGAGATCACGAGGCCGTATCCGCCGGAGGAGCCGGAGGCAGAGGAGGCCCAGGATGAGGAGCGGTGATCCGCTCCACGACTTCTACGAACATGAGAAGGAAGTCGAGGACAGAGAAAGCAGATGCCCCATCTGCGACTGCTGTGGCGAGCCGATCACAGACGAGACATTCTGCAAGGTGAATATGCGGGGGAAGGTGCTGTGCTTTCATTGGGACTGCACCGTCCTCCGATACACAGAAGATTATATCACGGAGGGCGAATAATGGCCACATATGAGGATATCCGGAAGGCGAACGCCTCTATCCGGACCACAGATATCAAGGGCAAGATGTATGCGGAGGTCAACGAGAGGATCAAGGCCTTCCGCATGGTGCACCCCAATGGATACATCACCACACAGATCATCAGTCTTGACGGCGGGGTCTGCGTGATCAAGGCAGAGGTAGGAGACGAAGAGAAGGTCCTGGGGGCCGGGACTGCCTACGAAAAGGAGGGGTCCACGTTTATTAACAAGACCTCATACATTGAGAACTGCGAGACCTCTGCTGTGGGCCGTGCGCTGGGAATGGCTGGATTCGGCATTGACACTTCTGTTGCCAGTGCCGAGGAGGTCCAGAACGCCATCGCCCAGCAGAACGCGGGAAGAAGTGCGAAGGAGCCCGAGGCTAAGAAGGAGCCCGAGGCTAAGAAGGAGCCCGAGGACAAGAAGGAGACGGAGAAGGTCGCAAAGCAGAGGATCAACGGGGTCTATGCTGATTCGCTCCGGAAGCGGTGCGAAAACTTCAATGTGGATCTCAATAAATTCCTTGCCTTGAACAAGGTCGAGCGGGTCGAGGACCTGACCATGAGGCAGTTCATGACGGCCGTTGAGAATTGGGACAAGGTGGTAGACAAGTGCAAGGTAGAATAAAAGACATCTACCGAGGAATGGCTGGGGGGACAGTGGTCACGATCGAGACCTCTGCCTCCCCGGCAGAGATCGAGAAGCTGAAGGACAAGCCCATCGAGATCAAGGCCATGAGGAGACATAGGACGCTTGACGCGAATGCTCTCCTCTGGGCGTGTATCGGAGACATCGCGAAGGCCATCATGGCTGACAAGTGGGATGTGTATCTCACCATGCTGAGACGATACGGCCAATATACTTACGTATGCGTCAAGCCTGACGCGGTGGAGATGGTCAAACGGCAGTGGAGGGAGACGGAGGTCATCGGTGATTATCTTGTAAACGGCCAGAAGGCAGTGCAGATGCTCTGCTACTATGGTTCCTCCACCTACGACACGAAGGCATTCTCCGCACTCCTTGACGGAGTGATCAGCGAGATGGTCGAGATGGGATTAACTCCTCCGGACCGAGGAGAGATGAAAAGGACACTTGAAGCATGGGAGAAAAAGAACGGAGAAAGGGAGCCCGGGGCGAAAGACTGCTGAGAGCATTCCTGGAAGGATGCGGAATCTCAGCGAAGAGAGGTTTCGTGTGGATGGGCCAGTCAGACCTTGTCGGAATAGAGGGCATTCATGTTGAGTGCAAATTTGTCGAAAAACTCAACGTACGCAAGGCGATGGATCAGGCCATCTCCGAGGCGGAGAAGCGCAAGGACGGTCTCCCCACCGTATTCTGGAAGGTCTCCCGGAGGCCATGGCTCACCGTCATGCGGACGGAGGACTGGGCGAAGCTGTATTTACTGGCAAGGGGGCGTTATGAGTCAGAACGAGAAGATATTGAATCACCTTCAGACACATGAAGGGATTACTTCCAGCGAAGCCATCCGGCTGTATGGCTGCACAAGGCTGGCTGCGAGGATCTCTGATCTGAGATCCAGAGGGCACGACATCCGGAGCGAGAAGGTCGTGAAGAAGGACGGCAAAAAGACCGTCTCATATTCGAGGTATTGGCTGGCATGAAAAAGTCATATGTCATGTACAAGTCATGGTCAAAGATGTTCCTCCAGCTGGAGCCGGAGAAGGCAGGGAAGCTGATCCAGGCCATTTGCGCATATCAGGACGGCGAGGAATACGTCATAGGAGATCCGGTCCTTGAGGCAGTCTTTTCGATGTTCAAAGAGACCTTTGATGCAGACCGTGTGGCTTACGAGGAGAAATGCGAGAAGAACCGCACGAATGCCCTCAATCGTCTACGGTCGCAAGCGAACGCTAACGATCGCTTACGTTCGACCTATGATAATGATAATGAATATGATAATGATAATGATTTAAAAGAAAAAGAGAGTAAAAAGAAATTGTCGGCACGATTCGTGCCTCCCTCTCTCCAAGAGGTCAAAGGGTACTGTCTGGAAAGAAAGAACAAGGTCGACCCGGAGGGATTCATTGATTTCTACACATCCAAAAACTGGATGGTCGGCAAGACCAAGATGAAGGATTGGAAGGCTGCAGTCCGGACCTGGGAGCGAAGGGACAGGGGAAGTCCCGAGAAGAACAAGTTCAACAGATTCGAGCACAATGACTACGACTTCGAAGAATTGGAGAGGGCTCTGCTCAATGGATAGTAAGAAGGGAGTCTGCTTCATCTGCGGACGGATCGGACCCACGGAAAGGCATCACATATTCGGAGGAGCAAATCGTAGGTGGTCGGAGAAGTATGGTCTTGTGGTTGACCTCTGCCACTTCTGCCACAACGAGCCTCCGAATGGTGTACATCACAATGTACGGCAAATGAGGTGGCTGCGGGCCCTGGGACAGGAGGAATTCGAAAAGACGCACTCGCATGAGGAATTCATGCAGATATTTGGGAGGAATTACAGATGAATC
>CAMOGO010000030.1 GCA_946614075.1 uncultured Lachnospiraceae bacterium
ACGCAGATGCCGGAGCCGAAGCCCATGTAATTGGACTGGATCGCGGAGACCATATTCCCCTCGCCGTCGGCCGTGCAGTAGTAGACCGTGCCGCCGCTCCTGGGATCGCCGGCCTCCGGATACAGGGCCTGGTCGCCGATCAAGGCGCGCCGGCCGGCCAGATAGCTTTCGGAAAGCAGGTCTGACACCTTTGTCTTCATGAAGGCCGGGTCTGCCACGTATTTCCGGGTGTCGGCGAAGGCGAGCTTGATCGCCTCGATGCAGCGATGGTAGACCATCGGGTCTTCCCGGTCGTTTCCCAGATCAAACCCCTGAAGGATCTGAAAGGCCATGAGGGCCGTGATCCCGTGCCCGTTCGGGGGCAGCTCCCACACGTCGTAACCACGGTAATTAACGCTGACCGGCTCCACCCAGTCGGGATGGTACCCGGTGAAGTCCGACTCATCGAAGAATCCCCCGGTCTCCTTCGAGAAGGAGACCATTTTTTTCATGAGACTGCCTTTGTAGAAGCTCTCGCCATCGGTCGTGGCGATCTCCCGGATCGTCGCGGCGTAGTCCGGGTTCCGGAAGAGCTCTCCGGGAGCCGGGGTTTTTCCGAAGGTTTTCAGCCATGGGCCAAAGACCTCGGGCGTCTGTTCATGATCCCGGCGCACGCGCTTTGCGGCGATCTCCCACTGCGGCGAGACATGCGGGCTGACCGGGAAGCCTTCCTCCGCATATCGGGCGGCGGGCTCCTACAGCTTCTTCAAAGGCATGGTTCCGAAACGCTTCGCAAGCTCGCACCATCCGCCGACGGCTCCGGGCACCATGACCGGGAGCCAGCCTCCGGCCGGTACCGCGTCAAATCCCCGCTGCCGCACGATGTCTGCGCTTAAGCCCGCCGGGGAAAAACCGGAGGCATTCATCCCGTAGAGCTTGCCCTGCGTCCAAACCAGGAAGAACGCGTCGGACCCCAGTCCGTTCCCGGTCGGCTCCAGGAGGGGCAGGGCTCCCGCCATCGCGACCGCGGCATCGACGGCGTTTCCTCCCTCCTGCATGACGCGGACGCCGATCGCGCTGGCAAGCGGCTGCGTCGAGCAGGCCATCCCGTTTTTCGCGTAGACAACGTTCCGGATGGATGGATATCGGTGGCTTCGTGCGTCAAAAGCTAACATTTCTCGATTCCTTTCGTGCAATAAATTGAGTCTACCATAGCATTCCCTTTTGCCCGAATCAATCGCATTTTTGGTTTTCTTCCCGGCCGGAAAATATTTTCTGGCACATAAGAAGGGCCGGATGTCAGACCCCTTGACGGATCCGGCACCCGGCCCTTTTTCACACATCGGATTATTCAGTTTGCCTCTGCCTGCGCCCCAGGATTATCTCAGCGGTGCAAAGACACTTACAGCAGCGTCACCGCATCCTTTGCGGCGGTGCGGCCGGAGTTGATGTTGTTTGCGTTGCAAGAGGCCGGAACCTCAATGCCGTAGGACTCGCGATACAGTTCGCAGCCATCGGTGCCTACCGCGTACAGGCCGATGATCGGGGTCAGGTCCTCGCGCAGGACACGGAACTTCCGGTCAACCTTCATGCCGCCGATTGAGCAGCGGAACAGGATGCTCTGACGGAATGCATAGAACGGTGCCTCCGTGAGCGGTACCAGGAAATCGGCCGGCTTCGAGAAATCGCTGTCGACTCCGCTCTCGCAGAAGGAATTGTAACGCTCCACCTCACTGGTCAGGACACCGGGCTCAAATCCCAGCTGTGCGCCAAGATCCTCCAGGGTATCGGCCTTGAAGATGTCCGTAGCTCCTGCTGCCAGGTTCTCCTCGATCAGTCCGCCAGCACCTTCGGCCGTCTTCTCCAGCTCTGCCAGGACATTTCCGTCCACCAGAACGTAAGAGGCCTTCTGCTCGTGGACAGCGTTCTTGGAGTTGGCATCCGCGTATGCCTTGCAGTTCTCATCGACATAGCGCTCGCCTTCCTCATTGACCCAGAGGGCGTAGGCATAGTTGGCAAGAGCCGTTGCCAGGTTGAACGGATCCTTGATGGAGTCCGTGGACATGCCGATAATGTAAGGTCTGCCCAGGAAGGTGCGGTTCTTGGAGACATCCCAGCCGCCGACCTCGGTCGCCATGTCGATGCCATCGCCCTGGCAGCTCGGAATGCCGGTGATGTACTGGCTGTCCTTCGGGAAGCCTCTCTTTTCCAGGGCATCTGCGGAGCTTGCGTAGCCGCCGGTCGCCAGGATGACTGCCTTGCAGTTGATCTTGATCACGCCGTCCGCGGTCTCCGCCAGGATGCCGCAGATCTCATCGTTCTCGGTCAGGAGCTTGCGGGCCCTGGTGCCAAGCAGGATCTCGGCGCCGTTCTCTTCGGCCTTCGCCGTCATCTGCGGAATGTAGGAATCAATGCCCTTGCCGGTCTTGAACCAGTGGAAAGCACTGACATGGCCAAGATTATGATAATTGTCCACAACGCCGGAGAACTCGACTCCGTTATCCTCGAGCCACTGGATATTCTCGGCGGAATTGAAATACAGATCCTTCCAGAACAGGGTGTTCAGACGATAGTTGACCGAGCTGTTCTCGATGGTGACGATATCCGAAAACTCGATCGGGTCCATGTCCGTCTGATATTTGCTCTTCGCGGCAAAAACACCCTCGGTGCCATTGCCGTTGCCGCCCATGAAGTCGTTGGCCTCCAGAAGCATCACGCCGGCACCGAGCTCCGAAGCCTGGACCGCTGCCGACAGGCCGGACATACCGCCGCCGACGACAACGACATCCGTCGTATATTCCATGCTGACCTCCACGTCAGCGATATCCGCAGCAGGCATCTCCTCCTCTGCCTGAACTCCCAGGACAGGTGCCTTCGCCAGCACAGCAGCTCCTGCCGCAGCTGCCGCAGAAGCCTTCAGAAACGTTCTCCTTGACATGTCTTTCATAATGAAATACCTCCTTCCACATCAAGCATACGATAAGAATTCTCCTATAGAATCGTATCCGCTTTTGTGCATGTTGTCCATCAAATCGCGGTTGACAATCCGTAATCTTGTTTGATATTCTGAAAATGCACAAATTTCAGGAAAGGAGCGCGGCAGTGCAGTCAAGGCTGCCCGCGTCAGATGGAGCTCCGACAACTTCACTATTTCGATGAACTCAGCAGATGCCTAAGTTACCGGGAAGCCGCACAGCTTCTTTTTATCACACCGCAGGCGCTCAGCAAATCCATCCAGTCCCTGGAGGAAGAGCTGGATGTCTCTCTTTTTGACCGCACCACGCGCTTCGTCCGCCTGACCGAGGAGGGCGAATTCTTTGCCGGACGCATACGCGGCATTTTAAAGGATCTGGATCGCTCCGTCCTGCAGGTGAAGGAGCTGGCCGGTCACGGCACCATCATCCATTTCGGCCTCTTCCGCGGTGGTTTTCTGTTCCTGGACATGGAAAAGATTCGTCATTTCCAGAAGGAGAACCCTGAGATTCATGTTGCCTTTCACGAGGCTCCGGACAGTGACCTTGAGGAGATGCTGCGTTCCGGAGATCTGGATCTTTGCTTCTGTATGTTCAGCAGGAAATCTTCCGAGGAGTTCCTCTCTCACGCTTCCCAGTCTGCGCAGATGTTCCTGATGACAAGCCGCAATCATCCTCTCTCTGGCAAGCCGGAGGCTTCTCTGGAGGACATCGCGGATCAGACCCTCATCCTTTCCCCGGATTTCTCAAACTACGAGACGTTTTTCACGTCCCTCTGTGAGAAGAAGACAGGAAAAAAGCCGGAGGTGCTCAAATTCACCTCCGACTATATGATGATCTGCCAGTCCGTCAGCGAGGGCCGCGGCGTTTCCTTCGTCTCAGGCCCCCGCCTGGCTTCTCTGCGCGAGACCCGGAACGACCTCTCTTTCGTTCCCTGCCCCCGCCCGGAATGTGATCGGGTGCTGCATCTTTTTACCAGGAAGGACGTTCCCTTGTCCCCTTCGGTGAGGATGCTGATCGATTGCCTGAAGGGAGTTTAGACCGCTGAGAGACACGCTGTCGTAAAGAGGCGGTCTCTCAGCGCAATGGAACATGCTATTTCTTTGTCTCTCCTTCTTCCTCCACAGGCATGACGGAGGTGAAGGTGCGAAGCCCACGCATGGGGACCGGTGAATACTCAAACATGGTGTCTACCATCATAAGGGAATTGCCCAGGCAGCCAAGATAGCACTGGCCGCAGCTTTGGCAGTTCTCGGGGAAGGCGATGACAGATTTCTGTGTTGTCTCATCAAAATAAAACACATCCATCGGGCAGCGGTTAACACAGTTCCTGCAGCCGATGCAGGCATTAATATCTCTACGTGCGACGCTCATTTTCTCTCTCCTTTCCTAGTGGCTGTAAGAGCCCTGATTCTCTTCGACCTGGATTCCCAGCTTTTCGGCTTCGCCGGGGAACAAAAGGACATAACGCTTCTCATGTGCCTCCTCAAGATCTCCCTTCCACTCGTCCGGAATGTCGATCTTCTTGCAGGCGACTTCACCGTTCTCATCTTTATAGACGCCTACATGGCACAGCCAGTTTTCGTCGTCCCGAAAAGGATAATCCGAGCGGTAATGCATGCCGCGGCTCTCGGTGCGGTATAAGTTCGCCCTCAGCTTCATCTCTGCGGAGAGTGTTTTATGCTTGGCCTCCAGGCAAAGGCGAAGGTCGTGGCCGGTATAGCCCATGAGTTTCGGAAGAAGCTCGTCACGAATCAGCTCCACCTGCATCAAAGCCGCGGTCAGAGCCTTCTCGGACTTAACAACGTGCACGCCTGCAGCTACCATGATGGTGCGAAGCTTCTCTACCACAAAGTTGGGATCCACGCCCTTCTTCTTCTGGCTCGGCTCAAAGATTTCATCGATGATCGTGCTCACCTGAGCAGTGTCCTGTTCGGGAAGCTCAACGGAGGCTGCATAGTCCGCGGCTGCCTGGCCGGAATGGTTCCCCATGATGCAGCAGCAAGGATGATTCGTCTGGACATTGAAGATAGCTCCGTTGATCTGGCTGCCGTAAATGCCGTTGCCTGCCACATAGAGCCCGGGGATTCCGGTGTATCCTTCCCTGTCATCCCAACCGCAGAACACGCCGCAGCTCAGCTGGCTGTTCATGCCCGGGGCTGCGCCAAAGATGTCGCGGACACGCTCCTTGCTTCTCTTATAGCCGGTGTTCCGGGGATCCGTCTCGCCATACTCGTTGGTAATGATCGTCGTAGCCCCCGTAAAGGCGCTCTGCCATGTGGTTCCGTCCTGAGGCTCCAGGCCCTCCAGTACAGACGCGAGGCGATAGGTGATTTTGCTGCGGGATTTCTTCAGGCAGTACTCATCCACGGAGTCCACCGTTGCTCCGATGGCGCTTCCGCTCATGTTCTCGCAATACTCCCAGGTATTGTCGTAAAAATAGTTGCCCGGCGCATAGGAAGCCGTCTGATGGAAATCATCGAACTCCTTGCCCACAAAGGGAAGGCCCAGATTATAGCAGATGTACTCACCGTCGAAGGTGTCTTCGGAGGTCGGGTATCCGGTAGGCTTCATGGAGCCGGTGCCGGTGCACATGCAGATCGCTTTGCAGCGGAACGTGATGGGCGTGGCGCTCTTGACGTGGAAACCGACTCCACCGCTGATCTTGCCGTCGGTCATGGTTACGTCGACAAACATTGTATGGTCTACCACTGGAATCTCATGCTCCTGCAGGATTCCCATCCATTTTTCCTGACGCATGGATCCAAGGAACTCCATTCGGTAGCCGCGTGGATCCCAGGCATCCCAATAGCCCGATTCCTTAGCGGTCGGATAAGTCTCCATCAGTCCCAGGTCGCGGTTTTCCTGGACAACCTGTGCAGATTCATCCAGCCAAGTCTCAAACCATCCCATATTGGCGATGTACTCTCCGCCCTTCAGCATCGCCAGACGGCATCCTTCTCTGTCGTCAAAGTCAGGCAGGAAGTATGTTGCTCCCTGTGAAAAAGGCGAAAGGCCAGAGAAACCAGGACATCCTTTGTCCACAACGATAACGTTTGCGCCGGCTTTTTTGGCTGTCAAAGCAGCATGAAGACCTGCCCATCCGCATCCGATTACCAGCACATCACATTCGTATTCCGTCTGTTCGGGAGACGGCACATCCGGCAGATACTGACGCTCAACCAGCGCCTTCTCGCCCAAGCTTGTCGTGGTGTCCTCGGCAAAGGGACCTGGCGTGTCCGGGTAAGGATTGTCTTCCGACGCGATACGATCACGTACGGGAATTTCCGAGGTTTCGGAGGCAGCCTGTGCTGCATCAGCCGCTGCCGGGGTTTCCGGTGCCTTTTCCTCTTCTGCCGCCACAGACAGTCCGGAAGCCATCGTTCCAAGATATGCCGCTCCGACTGCGGCTCCTTTTAGAAAATCTCTTCGGGAAAACTGCTTTTTCATCCTATTTCCTTTCTGTTGATTCACATGTCTCTTATCCTGCGGCCGCCAGGAAAAATCGGTTTTGCTTATGGTATGAATTGTAACAGAAAGGAAACGCGCCGTGAAATGCCAAAAAAGTGGCTGTCCCGGCGCGAATTTATATCAATATATGCATGAATTACTCTTCTTGTTCCTTTTGTATTTCCTCTTTCAGAATCTCCCGGAAACGGAGGCAGGAACGGTTTTCTCTGTCATCCGGCCAGATCAGGAAATGCGTTCCCGGAGCTTCCCGGCCATCGTCATTCAGTTCCCTTATCGGAAGGAACATCACATCCTGACCATGATGTGTCTTATCCCCAAAGCAGGTAATGGCTACGCTGTCGCCAAAACTGACACGCATCAGGAGCTCCGAAAGATCGACAGCTGACTCTTCCTCACTCATGGTGAGACCGAGGTTCATCATCTCTTTTCGAAACACTTCCCGGGTTATTTTTTCTTTCTCTGCCATAAAAATCAAGGAAAAGCCGACCAGATCCTTCATCGATACCATCTCCTTTCCCGCCAGAGGATGCTCATGACGGACCACCGCATAGCGGGTGGTCGGAAGAAGGTCCATACAGCAAAGATGATCCGCCTGCCTGGCTGTGTGGGACCAGACAAGTGCGCAATCCAGCTTTCCCTCCTGTACCTCCGGAATAAGCTCCGTGGAAGGAGCTCTTCGCAAGGCCACCCGGATATGGGGAAACCGTTTTTTCAGCTGACGAATGGCATCCGTAAAATAGGGCGGTGGTCCGGACATGGGGGTAAACCCGATTTGGAGATGTCCCTCTGCATTACGCTGCAGCTGTTCAAGCTCAAGGTTCATCTGACTGTAGGATTCCAACATTTGACGCACCCGCCTGCTGCAAATCTGCCCCTCCGGTGTCAGTGTTATTTTCCGGGTTGTCCTTTCAAACAGTATAACGCCTAATTCTCGTTCCAACCCGGCAATTGCGCGGCTAAAGGCAGGCTGTGTCATATAGGACAATTCTGCAGCCTTCGTAAAATTCAATGTTTCTGCTGCCGTAAGAAACAGCTTAAGAGACTGAAGACTGATACTCATGAAAGCCCTCCTGATCAGGAATAGTTACGATACTCGCTTATCATAACATATCCCAGGAAAAATGATAAGAAGTGCCATGGTGCTTTTAGCTTTCATCCTGCTGCTATTGCCTTCCCCTCTTCTTTCAGCCTACGTTTTCTCTCCGCAAGTTTCTCTCTCTCCACATCCGATGCCCGCTTCACATCAGAATCAAAGACCAGGTCAAATTCTCCGGCAAAAAGCACCGGTTCCCCATGAAAGCCCTTTTTGAAGCGATAGACTCCCTGCATGGAATCATTGGCTTTCTGCGCTTCTGTTTTTGTGTCATCCGGCCCTTTTCCTCCTGTCTTTGAGACATTCATCCCTTCCACGATCGGTATCCCCTGGAAATCATAGATCCGGCAGCCTGTTTCCATAGCCCACTGCATCATGGTCCATTGGAGAAGGTAGTTTGGCATCCGGTTCCGTTCTTCACCGGAGGAGGCGCCGTAGACAAAGCTCGTACGGCCGGCATAGTTCGTACAGATCGCGCCGGCCAATGGTTTTCCTTCGTAATAGCACATATACAGGCGTGCATGCCCTGCCAGCGCATCCAGGAAGCCATGGAAATAGCTTTCCGGACGAGCCAGGAAATGATCCCTCCTGGCTGTTTCCTGATATATTCTCTCAAAGTCCCTAAGTCCCACCTTGCCGCAGCTCCGGCATACGACGCCCTTGCGCTGTGCCACCCGGATGTTATAGCGCCATTTCGGGTGAAAGGAAGAATAAAGGGCCTCTTTATCCCCACTAAACTTTGTAAGATCTATCATGTAGTTGCACCGGCGCTGGATGGTATCGGCATCCCCTGCCATCGGATTCCATGTGAAGCCGCTGCGCCGTGCCATATCGATAAAATGCTGATCGGAAGCAAGTACCATGGGATCCATTTTGAAATGAAAAGCCGGAAGCCAGCCGGCAAGCTCCCTTACCCCATTGATCAGATCCAGGAAAGTCTCCTCATCATCATAATCCATTACCGGCCCGCGTGGTGCATACAGGAAGTGCTTGCCATAGCCTTCAAGTTCCTGTGTCAGGATAGACATCCCGCCGCGGATTTTCCCCCTCGCATCCCGCGACACCAGTACAGCCTGTCCCCAGTTTCTCTTTACCTGCGCCCAATAAGCCGATTGCGTGAAGGTTCCATTTTTGTGATGCTTTGCAAACTCTTCATACTCTTCGTACCTCTCCATTTCCAGGATTTCAAACATAATTTCCCTACTTCCCTTTCCTTATTTCCGAAACCGACAAGCAAATTTTTTCGATTATCTAGTTGCCTGCGGCTTCTTTTTTTCAACATATAGGGGATTTGTATAACATCTGCAGCCGGAATCAGAAGCGGATGTATCCGTACTTTTAACATTGGAAGGGCAGGAGGCGCTAAAGAATATAGTCTATCTTGTTGTACCTAGAATTTCCTGCTATGATTAGGTTCAGGAAGATTTTTGCGAAGAGCCTGGACCTATTTTATCCGGGATAAGATTAGCATAGGCAAGATTCATCATGTATAAGATTTATCATGGAAGAAATGGGGACAATGATGGGGGATAATATTATTTTGATCGGCATGCCAGCTTCCGGCAAAACCACGCTTGGCGAGATGCTCGCTGCAGAGATAGGCTATGCATTTCTCGATACCGATCACCTGATCATGAAGGAGCAGGGTATTACTTTGCAGGAGATCATCTCTCGCGACGGACTTGACGGCTTCCTGGATATCGAGGGGGATACCTGTGCCCGTCTGGATGTGTCGCGCACCGTCATCGCCACCGGAGGAAGTGTGATCTACCGGGAGAATGGCATGCGCCACCTGAAGGAACTCGGGCCTGTGATCTATCTGCAGGCAGGCTACGAGGAGATCCTCTGGCGCCTGGGTGACGTCGTCGCCCGCGGCGTGGCCCTGCGGCCCGGGCAGACGCTCCGGGATCTCTACGAGGAGCGTGTGCCTCTTTATGAGAAGTGGGCTGATTACACACTTGCCGAGCAAGCCTGGGCTCCGGAGGAGCTCGCCGCTCAGCTGCTGGAACTGGTTGAAAAGCTGTGAATCAGCTAGGGACGTGTGACAGTGGGGACGGGTCTGAGTGTGACAGTGGGGACGGTTCTGAGTGACACACACAGATGTGTGTCACT
>CAMOGO010000031.1 GCA_946614075.1 uncultured Lachnospiraceae bacterium
GGTCTCCTGGTCCCATCCTCTTTCTGAGCTTTCCCATCCGTCCCGGCAGCCTTTTGCGCCTTGGCCGTGTCGAAGGCCCGCTCCAGTCTGGCAAGCTCCTCGGACTTTCGGAATCGATACGGCACCTCGCCCTCGGGCGTCAGGTAACGGTCCGGGAGAATGGTCACGCCGTTTTTCTCCGCAAGCTCACCTACCTGGTCGTAGGTTGCGCGGCTGAGGGCAAACAGATCCTCCTCCCCGCGGATGTCGGCCATTTTTCTCCCGCTGCCCACCGTCAGGGTCACGATGACCTCCTTCGCCGTGCGAAGAAGCCCGCCCAGCACCTCCATCTGGCAAGGGGTGAAGCCGGTAAAGCCATCCAGCACCATCAGGCTCTCCTTCAGCCATTCGGACTCCGGGATGTGTCTGGCAAAGTCGCAAAGCAGCTCCTCCTCCGGGATCTCATTTTTCTCGAGTCCCTGCCGGAAAAGCTCCAAAAGGACCTTCAGATCATGGCACTTGGCCGCGAACATGGGACGGTTTTTCGCGTCCGCCTCCCAGGAGGCGATGGTTTCCGTGTCGACGCGGTACTGGAAAAACTCCGAAAGAATGGATTTGCACTCGTCTAAGAAGCCCGGTTTGTCCATATTCCGGCCAAACAGAACAAGCTCGCTGACATGGTCGGCAGCGAGCTTGCGAAGAAGCAGGGTTTTCCCCAGGTCGTCCAGAAGGACAGGCATGGGAAGGCCCAGCTCTTCGTAGACACGAAGAGCCAGACGCGGAAAGCTTAATACATCAATGTCCATGGTCCCGTGGCGGGGATGAAGGTCCAGAAGCTCGGACTGAGTCTGCAGCGTAAACTGCTCCGGCACCAGAAGAAAGCATCCACGGCCGGAAGAAAGCTTTGCTCCCTCCTCCTGGTTTCTCCTGGTCTCCTCCTCGATGCAGCGCCGGATCCCGGCCACACTTTTGCCGCTCCCGGCACCTCCTATCCAAAACTGCAGGGACATCTTTGTTCCTCCATTTTCATACTATTTCGGATAACACCGCTTCCCTTTTCATCCTATTTCACAGGAAGGGGGCTATCCTCAGATCTCCTCCAGATCCCTCTCCCAGGCGCGTCTTGACGCGTCGCTTGGCATCCGCAGATCTCCTCGCGGCGATACGGCAACCGAACCGACCTTCGGGCCATCCGGCAGGCAGGACCGCTTGAACTGCTGTGCAAAGAAGCGGCGGTAGAAGGACTTCAGCCACTTCCGGATCGTCGCATGATCGTAGACGCCGGCAAAGGCATTCCGTGCCATCCGCTCGATCTTGGCTGGCTCAAAGTCAAAGCGCAGCACGTAGTACAGGAAGAAATCGTGAAGCTCATAAGGCCCTACGATATCCTCGGTCTTCTGCGCGATCTGCCCATTTTCCGGAGGCAGAAGCTCAGGGCTTACCGGCGTATCCAGGACGTCTCTCAGCACGGCGGAAAGCTCCTCCGACTCCTCGCGGTCTACGGCGAGCTCCTCGCCGGCCATATCGGAAGCGCCTGCTGCAGGCTTCTCCTCGACTGCCTCTCTCTCCGCGACATCCGCGAAATACGTGACCAGATGTCTCACCAAGGTCTTAGGCACGGAGGCGTTCACGCCGTACATCGACATGTGGTCGCCATTGTAGGTCGCCCAGCCAAGCGCCAGCTCCGACAGATCGCCGGTGCCGATAACGATGCCGTTCGTCTCATTGGCCAGGTCCATCAGGACCTGCGTGCGCTCTCTCGCCTGGGAGTTCTCGTAGGTCACATCGTGGACCTGTACGTCGTGCCCGATCTCCTTGAAATGCTCCAGCACGGCCTCGGCGATCGGTACCTCCTTGAGCGTCGCTCCCAGTGCCTCCGCCAGGCGGCAGGCATTGTGGTAGGTCCGGTCGGTGGTGCCAAAGCAGGGCATCGTCACCGCCAGGATTCCCGCCCGGTCAAGGCCTAAAAGGTCAAAGGCCCGCGCCGTCACCAGCAGCGCCAGGGTCGAGTCAAGTCCGCCCGATACGCCGATGACGGCTCTCTTGCAGCCAATGTGCTCCAGGCGCGTCTTCAGGCCCATCGCCTGGATCGAAATAATCTCCTCGCAGCGGCGGTTTCTCTGGCTCTTATCGTGCGGGACAAAGGGCATCGGGTCAAAGTGCCGGATCAGCTCCAGCTTCTCCACAGGCAGGGAGAACCCGATCTCTTCATAATCCTCATCGTCCTCCGCCCAGGTATTCTGGCGACGGCGGTCCATCAACAGCCTTTCCAGATCGATGTCCGCGTAGGTCACGGAGCTCATGAAGCGCTTGGACTCGGCGAGGATCGTGCCATTTTCGGCGACCAGGCAATGACCGGAAAAGACGAGATCCTGCGTGGACTCCCCTTCCCCGGCGCTGGCATACAGATAGGCGCAGTGCGTGCGGCCGGACTGGATCCGGACGAGATCCCTGCGGTATTCAGCCTTGCCGGTCAGCTCATCGCTCGCCGACAGATTGGCTACCACCGTCGCCCCGGCAAGCGCGTGATGGGTGCTCGGTGAGTCGGCCGTCCACAGGTCCTCGCAAATCTCCGCCGCCAGGACCAAGGAGGGCATCTCCTCACAGAAAAAGAGCAGGTTGGTATCAAGCGGTACCTCGTAGGTCAGGCCTGCGGCATCGGTGAAGGAGGTCGAAAGCGGCTCCGTTCCCGGTGCAAAATGTCTCACCTCGTAAAACTCATTGTAATTCGGGATGAAGCTCTTCGGGACAAGTCCTAAAAGCTCTCCTCCGGAGAAAACGGCGGCACAGTTGTAGGATCTTCCCTTGTGCTGCCACGGCGTCCCCACGAAAAAGATGCCCGGGATGCTGCGGCTTTTTTCCACAAGCTCCGTCAGTGCCTCCATAGCCGCCCTCTGCAGGCTTGCCTGCAGGAAAAGATCCCCGCAGGTATAGCCGGTCAGGCAAAGCTCCGGAAATACGACGACTCTCGCGCCGTCTTTTGCTGCCTGCTCCATGGCCGCCTCGATCTGCGCCTTGTTGAAGGCCGGATCGGCTACCCGGATTTTCGGACTGATTACCGCTGCTCTCACAAATTGATCTCTCATCGTTTACTCCCTGCCATATTTATTCGTCAGCCTCCGCTTCCTTTGCGGATGACTCCTCATATTCCTTGATCGCCTCCGTAAAATCGTCGGCCTCCAGGATTTTCAGCTGCTTGCGCGTGATCTTCCCGCCCTTCGTCACCAGACGGGTCGCCTGCGCAGCCACTGCTTTCTCCAGAATGTTGCGGGCCTCCCGGGCATTCGCGAAGTTGTCCGGCTTATGCGCGCAGCGCTCGGTGAAATAGTCCAGGACGATCTTGCCCGCCTCTTCGGTCATCTGGTAATCCTGGCCATTGCACATGCTTTCCATGATTTTTTCCAGCTCCTCCGGCGTATAGTCGTCAAAGAACAAGAACTTATTGAACCGGGAACGCAGGCCCGGGTTGGAATTCAGGAAATCCTCCATCGGCTTTGTGTAGCCGGCCACGATGACGACCAGGTCGTCGCGGTGATCCTCCATCGCCTTCAGCAGGGTATCCACCGCCTCCTGGCCGAAATCACCCTCGCCCTTGTGGTCCGTCAGCGTGTACGCCTCATCGATGAATAGCACACCTCCCAGGGCCGACTGGATGACCTCGGTGGTTTTGATCGCGGTCTGTCCGATGTAGGAGCCGACCAGTCCGCCGCGGTCCACCTCCACCAGCTGTCCTCCGGGCAGCAGATCGAGCGCCTTGTAGATGCTGCCAAGCATCCTGGCGATCGTCGTCTTGCCCGTGCCGGGGTTCCCGTAGAATACCATATGCCGGGAGACAACGGCATTTTTCATGCCCTGCTCCAGACGCAGCTTCTGGATCTTCAGGAGGTTCACCAGCGAATGGACCTCTTTTTTGACGGCGCCAAGGCCAATCATGGCGTCAAGCCCTGCGATCACCTCGTCCGGATCGATCCGCTTGGACTCCTCCGTCTTTTTCTCGATCTTCCCCGCCTTCAGCGTCATCGGGACCGGCGCCACGTAAATCCCGTACTCGCTGCAAAACTTCTGAAGCATGGAATCATACATGGTCAGACGGCGGATCTCATTCTCCGAGATCTCCTCGTCCACCGCGATAAACTGCTGACCCAGCTCACGGTACGCCTTGACGAGCGTCTTGGACGCCTTCCCCTTGTACTTCGGGTCGGCAAGCCTTTCCGCTGCATCGGCCAGCACATAGTATTTGATCGTCTTCGGGACATTGCCCCCGTAGGATTCGCTGACGCGGTGGTTTGTCCGGAACTGCTTCGCCTGCTCCGGCGTCAGATCCATCCCCAGATACTGCTTGACAAAGGCAGTATGCGCAGGGGTAATCTCGGCCGCATCCAATGACAGGTACAAGACATACTGGACAAACTCCATCCGAAGGTTCTGTCTCAGGGTCAGCTGGATGTCCGACCCCATCCCGATGCGGTTCATCGCATCCGCCATCTCATAGCAAAGATCCAGCTGTTCCGCTAATGATTCCATGCTCGCTCCTTATCCATTAGTAGTTGCCTAAAATCTTGAAATAGATCGCTTCCTCCAGGATTCCCCGAAGTGCGTTCTTGACATTCGGATTGCTCAAATTTCCTTCAAAGTCGACAAACATCCGGTACTCCCATGCCTTTCCGGGGATCGGCCGGGACTCGATCTTTGTCATGTTCAGGTTATTGTAGATGAAATGCGACAGCAGGCGGTACAAAGAGCCCGGCTCGTGCTGCGTCTCAAAGCAGATCGTGACCTTGCTCGCGTCCTCGCTGTAGATTTTCTTACTCGAGACGATGATGAAGCGGGTCGCATTGTCCGGATTGTCCACGATGTTGCGGTTCAGGACCTTCAGGCCGTAAAGCTTTCCGGCCAGCTCGCTCGCGATCGCGGCGCACGTGACGTCTCCGTCCTCCTTTATCTTGCGGGCACTGGAGGCCGTATTGGACATGCTGATGCGCTCGATCGACGGATGCGCGTTCAGGTACTCGCTGCACTGCATCAGTCCCTGGGTATGGGAATAAATGTGCCGGATTTCATTCTCGTTGGCGTCCGGCAGACCCAAAAGCACATGGTTCACCTTCAGGTAGGTGTCGCCGACGATGTAATTATCGTAGTGCATCAGCAGATCGTAGACGTCTCCGACCTGTCCCGCCTTGGAATTCTCAAGAGGCAGGACCGCATAGTCCGCGATGCCACCGCAGACCGCCTTCATGGCATCGTCGAAGGTCTTCACGCAGTAATTCCGCACACCCTCGCCGAAATACTGGTACATGGCCGCCTGGCCATACGCGCCTTCCACGCCCTGGTAGACGACACGCGCCTTTTTCTTGGGGATCGTCGGCAGCATCTCAAACGGGATCGTTCCGATGACCCCACGCTCCGCCATCAGCTGATACTGAAGCTTTCTCGAGATTGACATGACCTGATTGTAAAGCTCTACGACACCCTCTTCGTTAAATTCATTGACCGCAAGCTTGCGGACACTCTCGATTTTGACACGCTCGCGCTCGATATCCTGCACGGGCTTTCCGGATTCCAGCTTAACCTCTGCAATCTCCTTGCAAAGGCCAAGTCTTTTCTGGAATAACGCTACCATATCCTTATCTACTGCGTCAATCTGCTTTCTAAGTTCCTGTAAATCCATGGATGCCTCCTAAATCATATCTGCCAGCTCATACAGCAGCGTCTGTGTTTTATCCCAGCCCAGGCAGGGATCCGTGATCGAACGGCCGTAGGTTCCTGCTCCGACCTTCTGCGCGCCATCCTCGATATAGCTCTCGATCATGACGCCCTTGACCAGGTCCTCGACATTCCGCGAGTACCGTCTGTTGATGACAACCTCCTTTGCGATCCGGATCTGCTCGGCGAACTTCTTTCCGGAATTGGAATGGTTCGTATCGACGATGCAGGCCGGGTTCTTCAGGTCCTTCTGCGCATAAAGCTCGTAGAGCAGCTGCATATCCTCGTAGTGGTAGTTCGGAATATTCCGCCCGCTGACATCCACATATCCACGCATGATCGCGTGCGCAAAAATGTTTCCGTCGGACATGACCTCCCATCCCCGGAAGTCGAAATGATGGGAATTCTGGGCGGCCACGATCGCATTCAGCATGACCGAAAGGTCACCGCCCGTGGGGTTCTTCATCCCACAGGGAATGTCCAGGCCGCTGCAGGTCAGACGATGCTGCTGGTTCTCCACCGAGCGGGCACCGACGGCCATGTAGGAAATCAGATCCGAGACATACTCGTAATTCTCCGGGTACAGAAGCTCATCCGCCGTCGTGAGCCCGGTCTCCTTGAAGACCCGCATGTGCATCCGCCTGACGGCCAGATACCCGGCGTAGAGGTCGGAAACCGCGTTCGGGTTCGGCTGGTGAAGGAGTCCCTTGTAGCCGCTGCCCGTGGTACGCGGCTTATTCGTATAAACACGCGGGATGATCAGAAGCTTGTCACTCACCTTCTCCGCCACCCGGGCCAGCCTCGTCGCGTAGTCGCACACCGCCTCCTCATTGTCCGCGGAGCAAGGCCCGATGATCACTAAAAACCGCTTGTCGGCTCCGGAAAGAACGTCCTTGATTTCCTTGTCCCGCTGTCTTTTCACACTCACCAAAGATCTGGGAAGCGGGAACTGCTGCTTCGTTTCCGACGGAGTCGGCATCTTATTAATATATTCAAAACTCATCTGTCTACCTCTTGAGTCATCATTGAGTAGGAGGAGGCTTGCCCGACTCCTGCTCGCAACGCCGGCCGCCGTTGCCGTCAGGCAACATTTACCTTTGGCAGCCGTGTGTATCGTAATAACGACAACCGCCCGGACCGGAAGTCAAAAAACACACATCCGGGCCGGGCGGCCGCTGCAAACTCTCAGGCAAGAAAAACTCCTGCCAAAAGAACTATCAGTCTTTATTCTGCTCTTCCTCGTCTAATGAAAGCAGGATGCAGTGATTCGGCTGATCGATCGACAGCGGCGCCGCATACATCGTCATATAATTCTGCTCATAATTGATCCGGAAGAACGTGATCGTGCCATCTTCAAAATTGATCGAGTACAGGCGGTCATTTCCCGGAAGGAGTCCGATATCCTTCGGGAAGGATCCGCTGACAGGCAGGACAAAGCACTGCTTCAAAAGTCCCGTCTTCTCATCCCGGCTGAACATCCCGACGCTGTTGTCCCCTGCATTGGAGCAGAACAGGTACTTCTCGTCGTCACGCATGTACAGAGCCGCTGCCGCATTGACATTGCTCGGCTTCTCACCCAGCGTCGAAATCTCCTGTATCCTCTCAAAATGAGGATGACCATCCTTACTGTCGTAGGAATACACGGTGATCTGATTGCTCATCTCGGCGATCAGATACATAAATCGCCCATCCCGTGAGAACTTCATATAGCGCGGAGCAGAGTCCAGGCGGCACCGCAGGATATCGGCGAGCCGGATCCTGCCGGTATTGTGATCAAAGCTGAAAATCTTGATCTGGTCGATACCCAGATCGACAACACACAGATATTTTCCATCCGGAGTCAGTCGGGAACAGCTCAGGTGCGCCTGGAAACCACGCTCCGAGATATTTCCTGTCCCCTTGTCATAGAAGCTGTCGCAGATCTCACCGGCAGTCCCGTCATCATTTACCCGGACGATGGTGAGCTTTCCATCGTGATAACCGGAAACGAAAAGGTATCTGTCATCCCGGGAGATCTCGATAAATCGGCCTCTCATGCCGCGGATGGTAGCTGTATTCATATGCTCCAGGTCGCCGTCCGGAAGGATCTTAAAGGACATCACGCCCTCATCGACCAGCGAGTAGAGATATTTCTTATTGTGGGAAATCACCAGCCGGGAGGAATTATTGACCGGGACCTCTTTTCTCTTAATGAAAATTCCCTTCTCCTCATCGACATCAAAGATTGTGATTCCCTTGCTCTCACCGATATAGGTATACGAGCCGACGTAAGCTATCAGTCTCTTTGCCATCTTTGCTTCTCCATGTAAATCTGCTATGCCTGTGCATTTCCTCTGCATTCCCTCTGCATTTCCCTTTGCATTTCCCTCTGCATTTTCCTTTGCATAGCTTTCCGTAGATTGTAGCATACTCTTTCCCGTTTGTTAAGTGAAAGATGCGCGGGTTTCTCATGATTTGCTGATTGACACATCTTTCAAGTATGGTAATATTTTCACATACTGTACTGTACACTACTACTTATGAAAGCGTACGGATTGCTTCGTTGCTTCGCAACTGCTTTGCATACACTCTCACTAAGCACGCACTGCGCATACGCTTGTGCTTGCTAAGTGTTCGCAGCATCCCGTGCCGCTCTCAAAAAAAGGAGTTTATTTATGAATTACCAGAATTTCTACCGTGGCCAGGAATTTGATGCCAGCGATTTCCTTGGCGCCCACGTCAGCTCTGCCGGAACCATCTTCCGCGTCTTCGCCCCAGCCGCCCACCGCATCGAGGTCATCGGCGAATTCAACGACTGGAAAGGAACGGAGATGTCGAAGATCTACGACGGGAATTTCTGGGAATGCGAGATCCCCGGCGCCCGCCACGGCCAGATGTACAAATACCGCATCTACGGCGGCGACGGAACCATCTACGACCGCGCAGACCCCTATGCCTTCACGGCCCAGCTGCGCCCCGAGACCGCCTCTATCATCTGGGACCTCTCCCGCTACACCTTCAAGGATAAAACCTGGATGAAAAACCGCAGCTGCGACCTCACAAAGCCGATCCAGATCTATGAAATCCACGCAGGCTCCTGGCGCAAAAAGACTGAGGCAGCCGATGGCTGGTACACCTACCGCGAACTCGCACCGCTTCTCATCCCTTATCTCAAAGAGAACGGCTACACCCACGTCGAACTGCTGCCCATTACGGAATACCCGAGCGACGAATCCTGGGGCTACCAGCCCGCCGGATTCTACGCCCCCACCTCCCGCTACGGCACCCCGGATGACCTGAAGTCCTTCATCGACCAGTGCCACCAGGCCGGCATCGCCGTCCTCCTGGACTTCGTCCCGGTGCACTTTGTCGTCAACGACTACGCCCTCTGGAATTTCGACGGTTCCCACCTTTTCGAATATCCTCACGCAGCCGTCGGCCGCAGTGAGTGGGGCACCTGCAATTTCATGCACTCCCGCCCCGAGGTCCGCTCCTTCCTGCAGTCCTCTGCCTTTTTCTGGCTGCACGAGTACCATTTCGACGGACTCCGCATGGACGCTGTCGGAAACCTCATCTACTGGCAGGGCGACCCCGCCCGCGGACATAACAGAGACGCCATGGCCTTCCTGCGCACGATGAACAGCGGCCTGAAGCTCCGCTATCCGGACGTTCTCCTCTGCGCCGAGGACTCCTCCGCCTACGCCGGCGTCGCCATGCCCGTCTTTAAAGGCGGCCTGGCCTTTGACCTGAAGTGGGATCTCGGCTGGATGAACGACACCCTGAGCTACTTCGCCTCCTCCCCCGAGGAACGCCCCGGCCTCTACCACAAGCTCACCTTCTCGATGTACTATTTCTACCAGGATCACTACATGCTTCCTCTCTCTCACG
Organism: uncultured Lachnospiraceae bacterium; assembly: GCA_946614075.1. Next base: position 9,550 of record CAMOGO010000031.1, read on the forward strand.
ATGAGGTAGTCCATGGTAAGAAGACGATCGTCGACAAGATGTACGGCACCTACGAGGAGAAATTCGCCCAGGCCCGTG
>CAMOGO010000032.1 GCA_946614075.1 uncultured Lachnospiraceae bacterium
CAGCCCATGCATCGATCCACTCGCATCCAGGATACAAATCATTTCAGTCAGGTTCTTGTTCATCTTTCTTCCTCCTCAAATCTTACTTTGCTGTCCCTCACGGGAGCTTGTTTTGTTTTCTGACTGTATGATATCGGAAAAAGAAATGAATTTGGTCGCTTGAAAAGCGACATCGATTATGACGCCCCACCTAGCAGTGCCTGGTCGAAGGCGAACAGAGCTTCGTTGATCTCGTAGATGTCGTATTTTCCTTTCTGAATATAGTACTCGACGATGATGTCGCCTTTGCTGCTGTGGGACAGGACGAAGCCTGCTTTCTCCAGGAGATCGTTGGTTTCTTCGCGGTTCAGCCGGAGGGCTACGGCGAAGGCCAGGGCTGTGGTCTTCTTGGGACGGTAGGACGCGTCGGAGCGGATCTTGGAAAAGAGTCTGCGGTCGACGTTGGCTCGTTTGTAGGCCTCGACATCGGTCATTCCCCTCTCGTCGATCAGGCGGAGGAGGGACTCGGAGAAGGACTCGTCCAGCATGGAAAGGCGCCTCTCGAGGCTGTCCATGCTTGGTGTTGCTGAGTAAGAATAGGCTGCATGAGGTTCCTCCGTATCCGGTCCGTAGGGCGTGTCGAAAGAGGTCGATCCATACGAGGCTGTTCCATCAAAGGTCGTTCCATAGGAAGTCGATCCATAAGAACTCGATCCCAAAGTGGTTGCTTCATAGAAGTCTGGCTCTTCAACGGATGATTCCGAAGCTTCGAATGATCCGGAGGATCCGGATGGCTTTCGCTGAACGGTCTCCGCGATACTTTCCTTGAGTCTCTTGAAAAGGCCTTTTTTCTCCCTCGCTGCTGCCGGCCTGGGTGCTGCGCCGGAAGCAGAAGGAGCCTTGGTACCGGAAGCAGCAGGAGCCTTGGCACCGGAGGCAGAAGGAGCCTTGGCACCGGAAGCAGCAGGGGCCTTGGCGCCGGTGGTCAATGAGTCAAAAGAACCGTCCCCATGACTCACGGGCGGTGCCACAGATCCACGCGGAGCCGCCGATGCCCTCTGCTCCCTGGGTCTTCTCATCTCCTCACGTGGATAATCGTGCGGAGCGTGATCCAGATGGGATGCGTAGTACGGGCGGTTGTCCCTCCGGCGTTCGAAGGTGTGCTCGTCGACGTAGTGGTCATCGATGAAGCTTTGCAGGTCTGCGAAGAGAGCTTTTCCGATCGCGGTCTCGCCGCTGCCGAAAAGGATCAGGGTGACATCCAGATCCTCATCCTTCTCCAGAAAATCCTTGATGGCGCGGGTGGCGACGTCGATCGCGGCCTGCTTCGGATAGCCATAGATGCCGCTCGAGATCAGGGGGAAGGCGATGCTTTGGCAGCCGAGGGTGACGGCCAGCTCGCAAGATTTCTGATAGCAGGAATAAAGGAGCTGCTCCTCTCCTGCTCCGCCGCCCTGCCACACCGGGCCGACCGTATGGATGATGTATTTCGCGGGCAGGGCAAAGCCTGGGGTCGCCACGGCATCGCCGGTGTCGCAGTGTCCGATCTTCCGGCAGGCCTCCTGCAGCTGTTCGGGTCCGGCTGCGTTAAAAATCGCGCCGCAGACGCCTCCGCCGTGCCAGAGATTTTCATTGGCGGCGTTGACGATGGCGTCTGTCTTCATATGTGTTATGTCATTTCGTTCTATTGTGAAAATGCCCATAGGATATCCTCCAAAGCTTCTCAGAATGATAAATATGATATCTTAAAAAATGTTATTGTGAAAATTGTCTCAATTAATCGTGATTAATTTAACAAAATGTACTTTCTTTTCTTTCCCTCTCATGATAATCTATGATTCGTAAAAATACAAGAAATCTGCAAAAGGAGAGCCTCATGAAACATCGTGACTTTCGGATTTTCGCCGGTGGTGTTTATCCTACGGACGGTTGGGATAAGGACCTGTCGAGTGAAAAGCCCATCGTGGAATATGTCCCGCAGACTGTCGAGATCTCTGCCTGCCAGTCCGGTCCCAGCATGTGTGAATTTCTGGTCAAACCGGGCGATCATGTCGAAAAAGGCCAGCTGATCGCGACTCCTACAACCTTTACTGCCGTCCGTCTTCATGCCAGCGTATCCGGTACGGTCCGCGAGTTCAAAACCCTGAACAAGGGCGGCCGTGAGATCCCGCTGTGCGTCATTGATGCCGATCCTGTTCAGCCGGAAAAGAAGGACCTGCCGTACATGCATCAGATTCTGCCGCTGGATGATTATTCCCGCGAGGATCTGATCCACCTCATGGAGGAAGGCGGCATCACCGGTATGGGCGGCGCCGGATTCCCGGCCCACATCAAGTACTCTACGAAGCTCCCGATCGAGTATCTCCTGATCAATGCTTCCGAGTGCGAGCCCTACCTCACCTGCGACCACCGCATGATGCTCGAGCATGGCTACGAGATCATCAACGGCGCAAATGCTTTCCTGAAGGCCAGCGGTGCGCACCGCTGCGTCATCTGCTGCGAGGAGAATAAAAAGGAAGCGGCCGATCATCTGCGTGCGATCTACACGGCAGCCGGGCTTCCCTTTGAGATGATGATTTTCCCGCACAAATATCCGCAGGGCGGCGAGCGTCAGCTGATCAAGGCCGTGACCGGCCGTGAGATCCCTATGGGCAAGCTGCCTGCCGATGTCGGTGCGATCCTTTCCAACGTCCAGAGCGCCAAGGCCATGGGCGACATGGTTTTTGCCGGAATGCCTTCCATCTCCCGCTGCATCACGATCACCGGTGAGGTCAAGAATCCCTGCAATTACCTGGTTCCGCTCGGCACCCCGATCCGCGAGCTGATGAAGGCCTCCGGCGGTGTGACCTGGTCCAAGAACAAGGTCATCCTTGGCGGACCGATGACCGGTGCCTGCCTGGGAACCGATATGAAGTCCGCAGACGTTCCGGATACCGTCACCAAGGTCAGCGGCGGCCTGCTCGTCCTGAAAAACGAGCCCATCCAGGAGTCTCCTTGCATCCGCTGCGGCTCCTGCGTCAACGCCTGCCCCGCCGGCCTCGCTCCGTGGAAAATCAATTTTGCCTACACGCATGGGAAAATGGATCTGTGCGAGAAAGAGCATGCGACCGAGTGCATCGGCTGCGGCTCCTGCTCCTTCATCTGCCCGGCAAAGCGTGAGCTGACTCGGTCCAACACCGCTGCCCGCGACGCTGTCCGTGCCATTATCCGGGAAAGGGGGAAGAAGTAATGTACTCTCCGAATGTAAATCCGCATCTGCGGACGACCAAGACAACCAAGATGATCATGCGGGATGTCCTGATTGCCCTGTGCCCGGCTCTCCTTTATTCCATGTACAGCTACGGCTTCCGCGTCATCCTTCTGACCCTGACCTCCATCGCGACCTGCGTGCTCTCCGAGTATGCCTGGGAAAAATGGAGAAAGCTCCCGATCACGATCGGCGATTACTCGGCTGCCGTCACCGGTATGCTGCTCGCTTTTAATATGTCCCCGAAGACTCCTCTGTGGGTCGTCGTGATCGCCGGTATTTTTGCCACGATCGTTGCCAAGCAGGCATTCGGCGGACTGGGCTCCAACATCGTAAACCCTGCCCTTCTGGGACGTCTGTTTGTCATGCTGGTCTACCCGTCCTTCCTGATGACCTACGTAGCACCTGGTGCCGGCGTTGACGCCGTCTCCACCGTCACGGTCCTCGAGCTCGTGCAGAACGGTGCCGAGGTGCCCTACAGCTACTGGGATATGTTCATCGGAAACATCCCCGGAGCCCTGGGCGAGACGAGCAAGCTTTTCCTGTTAGTCGGCTTTGCCTATCTGGCCTACAGCCAGGAGGTCAACTTCACCGTCAGCCTGACCTACATCGGCACCGTTGTCCTGCTGACAACCTTAGCCGGCGGCGATCCGCTTCAGAATCTCCTGAGCGGAGGCCTGATCCTTGGCGGCTGCTTTATGATCACTGACTACACCTTTGCTTCCATGCGCGGAAAGATCTTCATGGGTCTCATCGCCGGCATCATCACCGCCTCGATCCGTATCTGGAGTTTTTACCCGGAGGGCGTCTGCTTCGGTATCCTGGCCGGTAACTGCATCATGGGCCTCGCGTCCCGTCTGGAGCGCACACACGTATACGGCAGCACGCCGCAAGGAGGGAAATAGACCATGGATGCTGAGAAGAAAACCAATATCAAAAACGGAATCCTGGCTCTTCTGGCTGTTGCCGCTGTCGCTTTCCTTTGTGTCGTACTCTTAAAAACCGGCATGAAGGCGCCGGAAATCGAGGAAACGCTGGATCCGAACGAAACGACGGTTTATACCGCCAGCGTCTCGTCCTCTTCGCCCTACGGCGGAAACCTGATCGTCTATGTCTCGCTCAATGCTGAGGGAACTATCGTCGACATCGAGATCGGCGAAAATAATGCGACCGAGGGTGTCGGCACCAAGGCGATCGATGCCCTGCCGAGTGCGATCATCGAGGCTCAGAGCACCGATGTCGACTATGTAGCAGGTGCCTCCATCACTTCGGAGGCCATCATCAACGCAGTAAACGATGCACTTTCCCAGGCGGAAGGTGCCGCACAGTAAGCAAGGAGGCAGACATATGAAAGCAAAATATCCTGTGGAAGCCTACGCGCTTGCCATGGTTTTGATTACCACTCATTTTCACAGTGCCTTGATGACAGGCATTCTGATCCTCTTCGGTACCATCGCCGGCATGCTCTGCCGTGTCATCCTCGGTGAGGAAAGAAGAATGCAGGATGTCGAGCTGATGACGACCTTCTTCTGCGTCTTCGGTGCTATGTATCTGATCTCCACGCTGCTCTTTGGCGAAGAGGAAATCTGGACGACTCTCTTTGGTGAATGCGCCATCGCCATCCTGGCAGCAAAATACGTCTGGCAGGCCGATGTTGAAACCGTTACCGATTACAAAACCGTCATCACCCATTCGGTGTACGCGATCGCTGCCATGGCTGTGATCGGTGCCGTCCGCGAGATCCTGGGCCTTGGTACCATCATGGGCTACCAGGTGATCTCCCACAGCATCGTCGCCAGCGGCTACCAGCACACCTTCTTCGGCTTCATCGCCGCCGGCTTCGGCATCGCTGCCGTCAACCGGATCTGTGACGTCGACGTAGACGACCTTGAGAGTGCTCTGATCATCGTTCCCTGCGCCGTCATCGCCGCACCGTTTACGATCGCGTCGATCCCGGCAGGCCTCAGCATTGCTCTTTCGATCTTCCTCGTAATCATCTACCTCGTATCCGTCAAGGGACGTCTCCTTTACTCCGATACCGGGAAGTATTTCGAGTCCCTCCCGATCGAGCTCATCGCCGTCGGAATCATCTACATGATCCTGTCGTTCTTCTAAACATTAGCGCGTAAGGCCGACCGCCCGTTGCCGAAAGGCAGCCTTTATCACAGGGCGGTCATGCGCATAAGTTAAAATGAAGGGTTCAGCTTTCCAGCTCGCAGAGAATATCCCCTGCCGCTTCGAAGTCTGAACCCTTTTTGTTTCGTTCTGTTTTTGGTTCGCCTGCTCTTATCTCTTCTTCATTCTTATATTCTTTCTTTTTCACGAGCTTCTGCAATTATGTATCCCCATTTTCCCGGAGCAATGGTATAATACAGAAAATACTGTTCTATGGTTTCATAGAAAAATACTGTTTTGAGGAGGTATCGCATAATGACAATCAGCAAGTGGTTTCACAGGACGCGTACTCGTCTTGCGGCTTTGTCTGTTTCGTGTCTGTTAGGTCTTTCCATGGCTGCTGTCCCGGCTTTCGCGGAAGAGGATGTGACAGCGCCCGAGATCCAGGCGCCGGCGGAATATACGGTCGAAGCCGGACAGATTTTCTCCCTGACTCCTTCCCATCGCGGAAGCGAGAGCATGGATGCATCTCACACCGATGACAGCGGCAAATACGGCCGTTTCTCGATCACAGCCGTCACGCTGAACGGCGAGTCTCTGCCGGTTAACCCGGGCGGCTGCGTGCATTTCACCTTCCCGGAGGCGGGTGACGCGGTGCTGACCGTGACAGCCCTGGATCCTGCGGGAAATGCCGCAACGATCGATGTCCCGGTCAAGGTAACCGAGCCTGCCATTTCCCCGGAGGCCATCCTCACAGAGGTGATGGCAAACACAAAGGCTCTCCAGTCCGCCGAGGGTACCATGACTATGACGATCAGCATGGGGATGCCGGAGATTGACGATCTTTCTCTGGATCTCAATATGAATATGGATATGCAGATCATCACGGCACCTGCTGCTGCCGCGATGACCGGATCGATTGATGTGCTGGGCGAGTCCATGCCTTACTCGATCTACCTCGTCTCTGAGGGTGAGAACATGAAGCAGTACTCCTACATCAACGGCGAGTGGACGACCGGCGACTATTCCCTGGCGCAGGCCGCTGCCCTGATCGATCCAACCATGGGCTCCGCCGAGGCAGTCACGGCTATCCCCTTTGTCCTGTCGGATGAGACGGAGGAGTTCATCGGCAAGGAAGTCTATGTCATGACCGCACAGGTCCCGTATGAGAGCCTTGATGTCCAGATGATGGCAATGCCGGGAATGGATCAGATCGGCATGGAGGAAGTCCTTGAGTCGATGAAGGGCACCGTCATCAATATTACCTACCGCGTCTACAAAGAGGAAATGCTCCCAGCCGAGATCAAGGTCAGCTTTGACCTGTCAGAGGCGGAAATCATGAACAATCCGGACCTGTCAGGCGTTCAGTTTAATGAGCTGAGCTACGACCTGGTCTACACCGGCTTTAACTGCGTCGACGAGATCGTCGTTCCGGAGGAAGCTCAGTCTGGCGCCCGCTCTGCCTTAAACGGCGCAGACGGCCAGACCGGTACGATCGACGCCGGCCTTGCAGGCAATCCTGTGGAAGCCGAGATGCCGGATGACCTTACCGACGGCACGCTGGAAGACCCTGCGGCTGAAATGCCGGAGGTCCCTGCGGCTGAAATGCCCGAGGTCCCTGCGGCTGAAGTTCCGGAGCTGAACGCCTTCGGCGAGACTCCTCTTGCACCGAACGAGGACGGAAGCTTCACCCTCTGGGACGCTGACCATACGTATTCCGCCGATATCATGGTTCCCGAGGGCTTTCAGGCCGATGATCTTTCCTACGAAAACGGCCTTTTCTTCATAGCACAGAATGAAGACGGCACCCACATGGCCTATGTGACCTACGAGTTTACAAAGCTCACGGAGGAAGAGGCTGCGGTATACCTGGAGGATTCCGTCAGCTTTATGTCTGATTTCTTCAGCAGTAACGAGGTTTCCTACACTCTGGATGTCGTCGATCTGGCCGAATCGGGAACACTCGCCAATGGCCTTAGCGCAAACGGCGCCGGCGTCATTTACGCCCCCACGGAGAATCCTGGGCTTCACACTGCAGAGTACGTCGTTTTGTCCCATGTAAACGAGGATCTCTACCTGCTGCTTAGCATCTTTGAGACTGCTGACGGAGAAGACCTCGTACTTGTCCCGTCCGTTTTCCCGGAGATGTACGCACAAATCTTAGGGGACAATGTCACACTCATGAATTAGAAAGGACTTTCACACATTATGGCAGATTATCGCTCTGATCTTGACCGGTTCCACAAATTAAGCGCCAAAAACGATCAGCCGGCCCCTAAAAACGTTACCATGGACCGTATCATCGGTCTCGCCCTGATCGCCGGCTGCGGTTCTTTGGGTATTCTGGTCTTTGTCTCCCTCTTTGCAGGTGTTTACACCGAGAATGCTGACCGGCTGACCGCGCTCGGCATCTCCGTCGTATGCTTCCTGTTTGCCTTCCTGGGTTACCAGTTCCGCAACCAGACCAAGTTCTACGACGCCTCCCGTCGCTATCTGCAGGATCCCGGTACGGTTTCGGTCCGCATCCTCGCAGCAAACTCCCGCTACTCGCAGGCAGACGCGAAAAAGTACCTGAAGGCGATGATCCGCCGGAAATACTACACCAACCTTTCCCTCTCCAAGGATCAGGAGCAGGTGATCATCAGCAAAGTCGAAGAATGAGTCAAAGAGAGTCATGGGGACACAACAGGAGGGCATTATGTCAAATCAGTTAAGAATCAAAATGGAAAACGGGGAGCATCCCTTTGGAACCTTTTTTGAAATGGGCGGCGCCAATGTCGTCGAGGTCATCGGCCAGACCGGCCTGGACTACATCATCATCGACAACGAGCATGGCCCGTTTGACGTGGAAAGCTCGGTCGAGGCCATCAGAGCCTGCGAAGGAAGCGGCATGACACCTTTATGCCGTGTCCGCGAGATCTCCCGCCCGGCTATTTTAAAGCTTCTGGACCAGGGTGCCGCAGGCCTGATCGTCCCCTGCGTCGAGACGATCGACCAGGTGAAGAAGCTGGTCGAGTACGCCAAGTACGCCCCCGTTGGCAAGAGAGGCTTTTCCGGCAGCCGCAAGGACCGCTGGGGCAATGCCTTCCCCGCCGCCGGCCATACGCTCGAGGAGCAGATGGATTACTGGAACCGCGAGACCTTCCTGATCCCTCAGTGCGAGACCGTTGAGTGCCTCTCCTGCATCGAGGAGGTCGCCGCTTTAGACGGCGTCGACGGCATCTTCGTCGGCCCCTTTGATCTCTCGATCTCTATGGGCATCCCCGGCCAGTTCCAGAATCCGGTCTTCCTGGAGGCTCTGGACCGCATCCTGAAGGCTGTCAAAGCCGCCGGCAAGTTCTCCATGATCTTCACGACCCGCCTCGATTGGGTCGCCGACTATTACCGGATGGGCTTCGATATGGTAGCCTACAGCATGGACGCCGCCATGATCGCCAACGGCTTCCGCGACGCCGTCGCCACCGTCCGCAAAGACCTCGCGTGACAGCGGGTGACAACGGGTGACAACGGGGACGGTTCTCACTGTCACAAAGCCCGGGCTTTGTGACAGTGAGAACCGTCCCCGTTGTCACCCGTTGTCACCCGTTGTCACTCTTCCATGGCGGGCAGGTGGATGATAAAAGTGCTGCCCTCCCCAACTGTACTCTCGACCTCGATGCGGCCGTTGTGGTGCTTCACGATTTCCTGCGTGATCGCCAGCCCAAGGCCTGTCGAGGTCGACTTGCTCGTACGGTCACGATAATAATACAGCTGGAAAATCTTCTCCCGATCCTCCTCCGGGATACCGATGCCATTATCCTCCACCTCTGTGATCAGCTCGTCGCCCTCGCGGTGCATACGGATCTCGATCCGGCCGCCGGCGTGGGTGTACTTGATCGCGTTCGAGATGATATTCTGGAAAGCCTGCTCCAGGCGGAAGGAATCGCCGATCAGGAAGCGCTCATCCTCCAGCTGGGATGTGATCTGGATCTGCTTCGCGGCGGCCTCGATTTTCTCCGATTCCACGATGCCGTACAAAAGGTCTCCCAGGTCGACGGCGTCATCGCAGAAAAGGATTTTATTGTCCTCCAGCTTCGAAAGGAGGAACAGGTCCTCGGTCAGAT
>CAMOGO010000033.1 GCA_946614075.1 uncultured Lachnospiraceae bacterium
GCAGCCATCTTTTCTTTATATCTTTCTCTTTATGCCTTAGCGGTAAAGCTCATCCTCCAGCTCGTCTGCGAGGTCGAGGTAATATTCATTGCCCTCCCAGTCGGCCCAGGAGCGCAGCAGAGCTATCTTGCTGAACGCGTTCTGGACGGAGGCGTGGTCTTCTCCGGCATCCTCCGGAATGAGTTCCATGCTGCCCTGCGCCATGTCGGCAAGGAGGTCAAGGAGCTGCTCCGTGATGTCGCCCTCGCTGTCCATGCCGATCGACAGGATCTGCGGGACGAACCCGAGCGTGGACGCCGTGTAAAGGCTCCCGTCAAAGCCATTCGGGTTCTCATCATTCGTGATGGGACTATTGATCTTGTTGGTCAGGTAGACGATGATCAGGTCGCGGGACGGGTCGATCATGACCAGCGTTCCCGTCCAGCCCTGGTGCCCGATCGTGGAGGGATCGGACTGCGTGCCGAAATACCATACCCTCTGGCTGTCGCCTTCGCGCCACCATCCAAGCCCCCACTGGGAATAGCCGAGAGATTTGGGCGAGGTGAACATGTCGATGACGTTCCGGGAGAAGAACCGGTTTTCCCCGTAGCCTCCCGAGATCATGACACTGGCAAGTCTGGCAAGGTCAGCGGCGTTGCTGAAGAGGCCTGCATGACCGGAAACGCCTTCCATGCAGTACCAGGCGCGCTCATCGTGAACCTCTCCCTGGAGAGTCTCCGTACGAACACCCTCGAAGTCAACATTTCCGTCACGGGTATTGCCGTTAAGCTCCGTGGCAGCACAATCGTCAGGTGTGAAGCCGTTTTCCAGCGGCAGGAACGTGATATGCTCCAGCCCCATCGGCTCATAGAAGGTCTCGGCCATGTATTCGTCGAGTCTCTGGCCGGTAATGGACTCGACCACGAAGGTCAGCAGCATATAGTCCACGTCGGAATAGACGGTGGCCGTTCCCGGCTCGTAGATCAGAGGGGTTTTGCAGATGGCCGCAAGGGTATCCTCGCGGGTGACGGCGTAGCACAGATTGCATCCGGGCTCTCCCACCGTCTGCAGCGCCATGTCATAGTCGGGGTTATTGTATGGCGGGCCCGCCGGGAATCCGCCCTGATGGCGCAGAATGTCCCTTACGGTCAGCTCGCTCTTCCATTCGATCTGGGTCTTATGATCCACCTCTTCCCCGGCCCCTTCGTACTGAATGTCCAGGGTGTCCTCGGCAAATTCCTCTCCCAGGATATCCACGATGCGGGTATCCACATCCAGCATTCCGTCTGTGACAAGCTTCTGGATGGCATAGTTGACGGAGAACATCTTCGTCACACTGGCAAGGTCATAGAGGGTATCCGTTGTCACCTCCGGTCCTTCATAGATCTGGGCACCATCCGGCTCATGGCTGTTGGCAAGCCCCCACGCCTGGTTGATAACCAATCTTCCGTTTTTGACCACGGCAAGCTGGGCACTGGAAAAACCATAGGCGATGTCGGTACGGATCAGGTCAGAAACCAGCTTCATAGCCATCGGCTGGATGCCTTCCAGGCTGCCTCCCGCATCCTCCACGGTCGGAAAAGGGATATAGACCTCAACGGCCTGTTTCGTGCCCCTGGGCTGGATGTTGGAAACCTGAAGCGTGTTCGTCCCATCGACCGAAAGCCCGGAAATATCGACGGAAAAAGATCTTCCGCCCGCTTCGGGAAACTCGAAGCGTGTGCCGTTCACGTAAAGGATGAAGCTATCCACTTCTTCCGAGGCGTGCAGCCAGATCGTTCCCTGACCGTGGTAATAATCAAAGCTCACCATATGGTTCATGGCGAGGGTGTCATCCGTGTAGCCCTTCCAGTCCGGGAAAACCGCCTGTCTCTGCCAGCCGTACTCCGGGATCTCCTTGCAAAGCATCACGCCATCCGGGAGAACGATCTCTTCCATATCCGTCTCCGTTTCTTCCTCTGTCTCCGTCTCCGTTTCCGCTTCTTCTGTTTCTGTCTCTGTTTCCGTTTCTTCCGTCTCGGTTTCTGTCTCCGCTTCTTCTGTTTCTGTCTCTGTCTCCGCTTCTTCCGTCACGGTTTCTGTCTCCGTCTCTGTCTCCGTTTCCCTTTCGTCAGACTCTGTTTCTTCCTCAGTCTCGGCTTCCGTTACTTCCTCAGTCATCTCCGCAGCGGTCTCCGGTTCGACAGACGCCATCGCCAAAGATCCCGTCAGCATCGCGGCACATACCAAGAGCGCCAATCCCTTCCATTTCCAGCTTCTCATCCTACTTCTTCCCTTCCTTTTTGTGAATCTCCATGCGGTAAAGCTCATGAAGAGCCCTCGTTGTGCAGATATAGCGTGCCTGTCTTGTGATCGGTCTGTCGTCCGCCGGATCATACAGCATGAACACTTGGTCAAACTCCAGGCCCTTTGCCAGATAAAACGTGGTAACGACCAGCCCTTCCGGGAAGTGGTCGGAATCCCTGGTCAAAAGCACCGGCTCCGGTACTTCCTGTGCTCTGGCCGCCTCCTTCAGTTCCCGGCAGACCGCCTCGGCTTCCTTCATGGAATAGCAGAGAACCGCCGCGGTTTCGTACTCCCCGTGGTCCGGATCTTCACGCCTGAGACTGAGCCTCTTTCGAATCTGGCCGGCAGCGCGCGCATAGGACTCTTTTGCGGATACTCCGTTGATTTCGATTATCTCCGGTATTTTCCCATGACGCTCAAACGGAATCGTGTCGTCCGTTTCCTTGAAGCGGGCCGCCTCCGCCATGATTTCCATCGTGCTGCGGTAACTGCGGTTCATGGAAATGACACGTACGTCCTTGCTCAACAGGGAAGGCAGGAAGCGTGTCACATCATGCTCAGCCTCATCCATGGTCTGAGCCTTGTCTCCCAGGATCGTCATCGGACACTGGAACAGCTGGGAGATCAGCAGGAACTGCATGTAAGAATAGTCCTGCATCTCATCGATGACCAGATGCCGGATCCGGCGATGCTTTCCGGGCGCCTGCAGGAGATACTTCAGGTAGAGCATCGGGTAGACATCCTCATAGGGGATCTTTCTCTCCTCGTAAACCTTGTTCGGCAGAGGCTTCATTCCGTTCTCCTTCAGGAACTGGCTGTAGAGCAAATAGAGGTCTCTGGTTTCGTACATCTTCATCATGAGATCCTCGATAAGCTGCTTTTCCTCGTCGGAGAAATCCTTCCCACGGACAGCCTCCTCATCGTCGACCACGTACTCCATGATGACCTTCATCCGGTCAAGCAGCGGAACCTGGGGAAATTTCTCGTAGAACAGGATCTCGAGGTCGCGGGCCGGCACAAACATCTTTTTATAAGAGAAGTCTTTAAAGTCCATGAGGTCATTTTCCAGCCTCAAGACGAACCCCCTCAGCTTCTCGGCGAATTCCTTCGTCTGCTTGATGGCGGCCCGGCTCTTTTTGCCGGCAATCTGCCTCTCGATCTCATCAAACCGGTCCTCGCAGTCGGCTGCCACACACTTCAGCTCCCGGTAAGCAAACAGGTCAAAGCTCATCTCCCGGATGTTCCCCTCTCCCAGCTCCGGGAGAATATGAGAAATGTAATCCGTGAAAATGCCGCTCGGGGACAGGACAAGGACGCTCTTGCTGGTCAGGTTCTTCCGGTCATGATACAGCAGATAAGAAATCCGGTGCAGGGCGACAGAGGTCTTCCCACTTCCGGCACAGCCCTGGACCACCAGAATCCTGTCTTTGGTGTTCCGGATGATCGCGTTCTGCTCCTTCTGGATCGTGGCGACGATGTTCTTCAGCTTCACATCGCCGTTGGCGCCCAGTTCTCTTTTCAGGACCTCATCATCAATCTTGACATCGCTCTCAAAGGCATAGATCATGCGGCCCTTTTTGATTTTATACTGCCACTTGCTCGTGATCTCACCGGTCATGAGACCGCCGGGGGCTTCAAAAGAGGCTTCGCCCCGGTCAAAATCGTAAAACAGGCTGGAGACGGGGGCACGCCAGTCATAGACGAGCGGCAGCGCGCCGGGCCGTTCGGAAAAATTACCGAGGCCGATATAGTAGGTCTCCGCTTCCTCCTCCGGAATGCCATCCTCATCGTTGTACCGGAAGTCCACGCGGCCGAAATAGGGAGAATCCAGCATCCGGACATACCGGCGCTTCAGGTCCAGCGCCTCATTGTTGGCCCGGATCTGAGTAAACAGGGCTTTCTGGTTATCGTAATTCTCGTAACCGTACTCGTCCATCTCGGTATAGTTCTCCCAGTAATAATCATTCATCGCCTCGACCTCCTGCTCGCCCTGGGCGAGGGAGATGCCGAGCTGTGCGATTTTTTCACGCAGCTTCCGAAGCACGAAGGAAAGATATTGGTCTTCCATATATCACCTCAAAGGGGTAAATCTTTGCCGCCTTTTATCTAGTCTCATTATACAAGCAATGTCTCTTATACAAACAATGTAACGATGGGCAGCGTAATCAGAGAAAGTATCGTGGTCATCACGATCCCGCGGGAGCAGGTCTTGTTATCGGCGCCATACTCCTCCGCCAGAATGCTGACAAAGGTTCCGACCGGCATGGAAAACATGATGACAAATACGCCTAAGATCGTCCGGTCAAAAGGAAGTATCCGGATCACCAGGACGGTCAGGATCGGAAGTACGAGAAGACGCAGGAAGGAAAAGACGTAGATACGCACATCGGTAAACACGGACTTCAGATCCGCCTGCGCTACTGTTGCACCGATCATCATCATGGAGAGCGGGACAGCCATCTCCCCCATGTAACCTATCAAAGTATTGACCGGAGCCGGTGTCCGGATCTGGAAGGCGAAAATGACGATCGCCGTCAGGCAGGCCGCCACGCCGGGATTCGCCAGCTTTTTCCAGTCAAACTTCACATCCGACCCAGTTCCCTTGCAGATCAGCCAGATCGCATAGGTGTACAGCAGGACGTTATTGACCAGCATATAAAAAGCAGCGTAGATGACGGCATCCTGTCCGTAGACACTGGCGATGACGGGGATCCCCATGAAGCCAAGGTTGGTGAAGATCGTCATCATCCGGAAGACGGTCCAGTCCTCCTTGGGCAGGCGCATGATCCGCACGATAGCGAAGCTTGCCAGCCATCCTACAAAAAACATGAGGAAGATCAGGATAAAATTCTGCACGATGAGACTTCCGGCTCCGCTGGAATCTTTATTGAGAACACCATTGATTACCAGCAAGGGATTGAAGATCGTCACGATGAGCGTCGTCAGCTTATGACAGACGTGCGTGTCGAGCATTCCCTTTTTGAAAGTAAAATAGCCTGTCATCAGCATGATAAACAGGATGAACATCTGCTGCATTACCACTATGGTATCCATGAATTTGTCAAACTCCTCCCTGTGAAAAGGCGTATTGGTTATTATAACTCTGCGGGGTTCCAAAGTAAACGGGAACTTGTTTTTCCCCTGCGCCTGCGTTACAATCTCACTGTACCTGGATCTGTCTTGCGATACCTGAATTCATCCCGGGGCCCATTGGTTTCTTATTCGTACTGGGGAGTTTTATTATGGATAAAATTGCTGTACTCATACCCTGCTACAATGAAAGCGCCACCGTAGCAAAGGTTGTCTCCGACTGGAAAAAGGAGCTTCCGGAAGCGACGATCTACGTCTATGACAACAATTCCAAGGATCACACCGATCAGATTGCTGCTGCAGCAGGCGCCATCGTCCGCTATGAATACAAGCAGGGCAAAGGCAATGTGGTCCGCTCCATGTTCCAGGATATCGACGCAGAGTGCTATATCATGATCGACGGGGACGACACCTATCCGGCGGAGTTCGGACGGGAAATGGCGGATAAGGTCCTGAAAAGGCACGCCGACATGGTCGTCGGAGACCGCCTCTCCTCCACCTATTTCACGGAGAACAAGCGTCCCTTCCATAATTTCGGAAACAGCCTCGTGCGCCAGACCATCAACTGGATCTTCCACTCGGACATCAAGGACATCATGACCGGCTACCGGGCCTTCAGCTACCGTTTCGTCAAAACCTTCCCGGTCCTTTCCAAGGGCTTTGAGATCGAGACAGAGATGACGATCCACGCGGTCGAGAAAAACATGAATGTGGAAAACGTCGTCATCGACTACCGGGACCGCCCGGAGGGAAGCCAATCCAAGCTGAATACCTTCGCAGATGGCTTCAAGGTGCTGATGACGATCGGTTCCCTTTTCCGCTCCTATCGCCCGGCCCTGTTTTTCGGCATCATCTCCGCTCTTCTGGCCGCCATTGCAGCCATCCTGTTTATCCCGGTCTTCATCGAGTACCTGAAAACAGGCCTGGTGCTGCGTTTCCCGACCCTGATCGTGTCCGGTTTCTCCATGATGGCTTCCATCCTGTCGTTGTTCTCCGGCCTGATCCTTCAGACGATCATCTTCAAGGACCGCCAGAGCTTTGAATTCCGCCTGCAGGTGGCACAGATGCAGTACAAAAGCCTGAAGGAAAAGGGGGATTACTAATTTGGATAAGCTCATGAAGCAGATACTGCGGTTCGGCGTCGTAGGCGGAACCGCCTTTCTGATCGATTACGGCTTTTTGTTTCTTTTCACCGAGGTGTTCGGGATTCACTATCTGATCTCCAGCGCACTTTCGTTTTGCATCTCGGTCATTTACAATTACATTCTCAGCATTTTCTGGGTGTTTGACATCGATCCGGAAAAGAAAAAGACGACGTCTACCTTCGTCGTCTTCATCGTTCTCAGTGTAATCGGGCTTGGCATTAACCAGGTCCTGATGTGGGTCGGTACAGACCTCCTCGGGATCTTCTACATGCTCACCAAGATTGTCGTTACCGGCATCGTCATGGTCTACAACTTTATCACCCGGAAGGTTTTCCTGGAAAGGAAAATCCCTGAAAAATGAGTTTTCATACGGAAAATCCAAAAAGGCTGCCGAAAGTCATCTTGCAAAAGATGCTGTTCCGGCAGCCTTTATTGATTCCTATGATTGTGTGAGATTCCTATGATAGCGATGCGAAGAGAAGCCTCGCGTGGATATTTTTACAGTTTCAGGAAGTCCTCGACGCACTTCTGCATCTCGTCGATCTCACAGATCGTTCTATGACGAATGGGTGCGGTGCGGATCTCCTCGATCGCAGCGGGAATCTTCGTTCCGGATACCTTGCTCAGGACATCGGCCAGGGCGAAATCATCCTTTCCTTCCGTGAGGGCCGGGTCGATCGCCGACAGGACGGCTGGTGAGAATTTGTACGGGCTTGCCGTCGAGGCGATCACGGTCGGTGTGGCATCGCCGGTCTCGGCGCGGTATGCACGATAGACCCTGGATCCGACCGCTGTATGGGTATCGATCACATAGCCGGCTGCCTTGTAGACATGGCGGATCTCCTCGGCTACCTCTGCCTCGGTCGCACAGCCTGCCACATAGTCGCTCAGGTGCGCTCTCTCTGCCTCGGTCAGCTCATAATGTCCCTCGGTCTTCAGCTGGCTCATGAGCCCCGCGGTACGTGCGGCATCACACTCACAGGCCAGGTAGATCATACGCTCTAAGTTGCTCGATACCAGGATATCCATGGAAGGCGACGTCGTCACGCGGAAATCGCGGCGCTTGTCGTAGGTTCCTGTCGTAAAGAAATCGGTGAGGACACGGTTGTCGTTGGAGGCGCAGATCAGCTTGCCGATCGGAACTCCGATCTCCTTGGCCAGGTAAGCCGCCAGGATGTTTCCGAAATTACCGGTCGGGACGACGACGTTGATCGGATCACCCTCGCAGATCACGCCCTTCGTCATCAGCTGAGCGTAGGACCATACATAGTAAGCAACCTGCGGGACGAGACGTCCGATATTGATGGAATTGGCGCTGCTAAACTGCAGTCCGTGCGAAGCCATCTTCTCATTCAGGGCTTTGTTGGCAAACATCGCCTTGACATTGGTCTGGCAGTCGTCGAAGTTTCCGTGGACACCAACGACGAAGGTATTATCTCCCTTCTGCGTGATCATCTGCTTTTTCTGGATCGCGCTGACGCCATCCTCCGGGAAGAAGACGACAATCTTCGTCTGCGGAACGTCCGCAAAGCCTGCCAGCGCAGCTTTTCCCGTATCTCCGCTCGTCGCGGTGAGGATGACGATTTCATTCGTGATATGATTCTTCTTGGCGGCGCAGGTCATCAGATAAGGCAGGATCGAAAGAGCCATATCCTTAAAAGCGATCGTGCGTCCATGGAACAGCTCGAGGTACCACGCTCCGTCCGCAAGCTTAAGAGGAGCTACCTCCGGCGCCTCAAACTTCTCATCGTACGCATGCTCGATGCAGTATCTGAGCTCCTCCTCGGTATAATCCGTCAGGAAAAGCTTCATCACCTCATACGCCAGATCCTGATAGCGCATCTTTGCCAGCTCGGCAAAAGGAACGGAAAGCGTCGGGATCCGATCCGGCAGATACAGTCCACCATCCGGCGCAAGACCATTTAAGACAGCCTGAGAAGCCGTCACAGCTTCCTTGTAACCTCTCGTGCTTTTATAGTTTAATCCTTCCATGTCTAACTCCTGTCTGTCGAAAGCAACATAGTATTTAAGCGTTATTATTCCGCTTATTGCATCGGCTTTAATCTTTCATTTCAACGATGTACGTCATTGTAGCACATTTGTCCGCCGTAGGCAAGACAGTTGAATCGGTTTTCTCTTTTAACGGCAGAAGACAGGAGACGGTTCTCTGTCTTTAAGAACCGTCCCCGTTGACTCAGAACCGTCCCAACGTTGTCAGCCTTTTACAAGATCGAGCATTTCGGCTTCTACGAATTCGGCCAGGGCGTCGGGGGCGATGACGATCTGCTCTCCGCGCATACCTGCGCTGATGGAGATCTCATCGTAGAGAATACAGGTTTCATCGATGAAGGTCGGGTATTTCTTCTTCATCCCGATCGGTGAGCAGCCGCCGCGGATATACCCGGTCAGGCCTAAAAGCTCCTTCACATGCACCATCTCGATTTTCTTATCCTTTGCGGCTGCGGCACATTTTTTCAGGTCCAGCTCCTGATCCACCGGGATGCAGAAAACATGGATGCCAGTCTTTTCGCCTCTGGCGACCAGTGTCTTAAAGACACAGCCGGGATCCAGGTGCAGCATCTCGGCCGCGTGGACACCGCTCAGATCCTCCTCATCGACCTCGTATTCCAGCGTCCGGTAAGGGATCTGTGCCTGATCCAGAAGACGCATCGCATTCGTCTTTACCATTGTCTATACCTCTTGACATTGCCATAAAAAACGGCAATGAGATTCTTTCTTTTCTCACCCCTTGAGGCAGATAAAAGCCGCGAGGCTTCCTCTCCTCCCGCCGCTTGCCCGGTGAGAATAAAGCTCCTCTGCATTACAGCAGGTGCACATGTTGGTGATGGTCAGATTCTCTTCCCGTATGCCGGCCTCTGTCAGGACGATGCGATTCGCCTCCCACAGGTCGAGCTGCCATTTTCCGGG
>CAMOGO010000034.1 GCA_946614075.1 uncultured Lachnospiraceae bacterium
GCCCTGATCCTCGCTGACCGGGATGAAGGCGCCGCTCAGGCCGCCGACATAGGAGGAGGCCATGACGCCGCCCTTTTTGACCTGGTCATTCAAAAGAGCCAAGGCAGCTGTCGTTCCCGGCGCTCCCGCATACTCCAGGCCAATCTCGCACAGGATGTCTGCGACACTGTCGCCGACCGCCGGTGTGGGGGCAAGAGACAGGTCAACGATGCCAAAGGGCACATCCAGTCTGCGGGAGGCCTCGCGCGCCACAAGCTGTCCGACGCGGGTGATCTTGAACGCCGTCTTCTTGATCGTCTCGCAGAGAACCTCAAAGCTCTGCCCACGCACTCCCTCCAGGGCATGCTTCACGACACCAGGGCCGCTGACGCCGACGTTGATGATAGCGTCTGCCTCGGTCACTCCGTGAAATGCTCCGGCCATGAAAGGATTGTCATCCGGTGCATTGCAGAAAACAACCAGTTTCGCGCAGCCGAGGGAATCCCTCTCCTTTGTCGCCTCCGCCGTCTCCTTGATCACCGTACCGAGAAGCCGGACCGCGTCCATATTCAGCCCCGTCTTGGTCGAGCCAACATTAATCGAGGAGCAGACCAGCTCCGTCTGCGACAGAGCCAGCGGAATCGAGCGGATCAAAAGCTCATCCGCCGGCGTCATTCCCTTGGAAACCAGAGCGCTGTAGCCACCGATGAAATTCACACCAACGTCATGCGCCACCCGGTCAAGGGTTTTGGCGATGCTTACGAAATCCTCCTCCGTCCGGCAAGCACTTCCGCCCACCAGCGCAATGGGTGTCACGGATATCCTTTTGTTGACGATCGGGATGCCGAATTCCTTAGCGATCTCCTCGCCGGTCTCTACCAGATGGCAGGTCTTGGCGTATATCTTCCGGTAAATATTTTCGTTCAGCCGCTCCAGATCATCCGTGATGCAGTCTAAGAGGCTGATTCCCATCGTGATCGTACGCACGTCGAGATTGTCATGCTCGATCATCTGGTTGGTTTCATTGACTTCATAGATATTGATCATCCTGAAATCCCCCTTTTAGATGCGGTGCATGCTGTCAAAAATATCCTCCCGCTGCACGCGGATCACTACGCCGATGCTGCGGCCAAGCTCTGAGAGGTCATCTGCCATCTCTCCTACCTTTTTGTCCGAAGCCGAGGTATCGACGATCATCATCATATTAAAGAAACCCGATACGATCGTCTGAGAGATGTCAAGTATATTGGTGCTGTGCTCCGCCAGATATGTACATACTCTGGCAATAATGCCGATCGTGTCCTTGCCGACGACCGTAATGATGGTTCTTTCCATATTCATTCCTCGCTTTGCATTTATTGTTCTAGTACCGGAACCCTCTCCCGCCGCAGCCCAGGCCGTTTCCGAAGCAGCAAAGGTTCAAAACCAGATTCAGGATCAACATTCTCATACACCAGTTTCCGCTTGACATGAATGGCCTGCCACCGTATTCCTGGCCCATGGTACGATACCACGTTCCTCCATTTTCCAGCTGGCCAACCAACTGCTGGTAGGTGATATTACCCGGCTCCATGGCGGATGCTTTCCGAGCGTGTTCTCTGGCCGTTGCGTTATTACCAATCCCTGCATTTGCGATCGCGCTGTAATAGTACCACTGTGCTGTGCGCTCGGAGATCGAGCCAAGCACGGTCAACGCTTCCTGATAATAACCGTTCTGGATATAATTCACCGCAGCCCGCATATGGGTAGAGTATTCATCCTGCCCGGAAGAAGCCTCCTGACGTCCTCCTCCATAGGCTCCACCGAAATCACCGAAACCGCCAAACGGGCCATAGCCACCAAAGCCTCCAAAACCGCCGAAGCCACCATAGCCTGTGTTCTGATTCTGGTAGGTTCCGGATCCATAGTATCCCTGAGAGCTGCTTGTCTGACCATTCTGGTATCCGCCTTGATAGCCGCCGTAACCCTGTGACTGGCCCGAGCCATAGGCTCCATAGCCATTTGTACCATGCTCCCTGTCATGGACGATCTGATCATAGGCCTGTTGCACCTGCTTGAATTTTTCCTCTGCCTGTGCCGCATTCGGATTGTTGACATTCGCGTCCGGGTGATACATCCGGCTGAGTGTCCGATAGGCTTTCTTGACCTCTTCATCGCTTGCCGAGGGAGATACCCCAAGCACTTTATACGGATCTGCCATGCTGTTCTTTTTCCTTTCGTCTCAGGGTCGTAATCCCAAAGCGGGTCCAGACACCTGAATACAGTATATTTCTCAAGATCTCAACTCCGGTCAGGATCGGCAGCCGCTCAAAGGACCGGCAGCATTCCGCCATCATCATATTGAGATACTCCTCACAATCCTCTACACTTGCACCCTGTCGGATCCGGATCAGGAACGGATTGTAATTGCCGCTCTTCTCATCTTTTTCCAGATCCTCATAGGCATCCATGAGATAAATGAATTTACCCAGATAAAACCCGATCCGCCGAAGCTCCTCGGTCCAGTTGTCCTCCCGGACCGCGAACATCTCCGCCGTGATCTGACCAAAAAGTCCGGAAGCGCGGTCGATATCCGGATCGCCTTCCTTCTCGCATATCTCCAGCTGCCGCAGGCGGTCCGCAATCAGCTCCGCTTTTGCCGGATGCTTTGCCTCCGCCTTCCGGAAAGCTCCCTTCAGAGCAGCTGACATGGCGCCCTTCGGAATATTCCGCTCATCCTTCCAGTCATCGACGCACTGGAAATAGGCCAGCAGCACATTCATATCTGCTGCGTAGGCCGTGAACTCATTCGTCCGGCTCTGATGCTTCGAAAGCGGATGCGGTATACAGCGTACCTCACGGCAAGGAGTCTCCGGCTCGTACAGTCCCGTCAGCAATATCACCAGGAAGGTTGCATCATAGGTCAGACTCAGCTGCCCCGGAATCCCATAGGTTTTTTGCAGTTCCCCGCAAAGTCCGCAGTAGAAGGAGTGATACCATTCATATTCCCGGATTTTCAGCTCCGGCTGATTGACAGTGACATATCCAAACATGAAGTATTCCGATCCCCCTTTGCAAATCCTTCCTGCAGCCGCACTCCGATTATCTCCTCAAAGAGTGCTTTTTGTAATGATACAGCCCCGGATTTTTCTTGTCAAATCCGGGGCTGAAAATTCATACTATTTTAATAAAAATTCCTTTGGAACGTATCGTTTCGCGTCACGGCGGATGAAAGCCTTTCCAAGCCGCTTTCTCCGGCGGTGTGCGTACCAGGCATTGCGCAGGTTATTGGCCAGCAGATAAGCTGCCGGAGCTGCCGCAGAGCCGGTCGCCACAGACTTGCGATACTCCTTAAGCCAGATCGATCCGCGTTCCCTGTCATCCGCTGCCGTTCTTTGACCTTCTGCCATTCTTCGTCCCTCTTCCATGTTCTTTTCGGAAGTGCTTTGTCCTTTCCCTGTGCCGTCCTGGCCGGTCCTTTCCGTTCCGATTTCTGTGGAATCCCGGCTAGTGCTTCCCGCTCCGATTTCTGTGGGATCCCGGCCGGTCCTTTCCGCTCCGTTTTCTGCAGGATCCTCCGCAGCTTCTCCGCTTTCTTCCACATGATTCCGGATCACGCGTCTGCCGCGGACGAGCAGCCTGTGTGTATTGATACCATACGGCGTGCAGGTTAAAAGGGTCACGTAATCCCTGCCCGGCTCGATACGCAGGGCCTCCGTCTCGGTCGGCAAGATGACCTGGATCTGATCCACCTCATACGTCAGCTCCTGCCCAAGGACAGACAGCGTAAAATAATCTCCTATCCGCAGAAGGTCCAGATCGGTAAAAAGTTTCCTCTCGGCTCTCCCCGTATGCCCGGTCAATATCGCATGGGTCCCATCTCCACCCACCGGCAGAGAGGATTGAGGCATATGGCCAACCCCGGCGGAAAGGGCATCCTCTCCTGTCCCGTGCGCGACAGGGAGCCTTAGCCCGATCGCAGGAATGGTCAGGTATCCCATCAGTCCCTCTCCGTCCTGGTTCAGAAGGTCTTTGTAAACGTCTTCCTTAAGACTTAACGATCCCCAGGTGCTGCCCTGACAATCGACCCCTAAGGCTGCCTGCAAAAGAGCCTCATTATAATCGATACAAGCCTTCCTCTCAGCCTCCAGGTCTTCTTCTGCTCTTTCCTCCATCGAAGCCTCATAGACAGAATACACCTCATCCTGCTGCCTCTCATACCAGCTCTGTGCCGCCAATGGGTAAAGAACAGCGGCAAGACTCGCCAGGAAGCCCAAGGTGGGCAGGAGGAGAAGCCCCCTTGCGGTCTTGGGCTTTCCTCCTTTTCCCTGTTTCAGGCGTCTGCGGCGTGAAGGAAGACCGTGTCTTCCTTTCATCTCGAATATCTGCGGCGAAGCAGCAGGAAGACGCCCACCGACGCAAAGGCCAGCATGCTTCCAAACAGAGGGATCAAAAACAGGCCATCGTCACCGGTCAGAGGTACTTTGGGCATAAGGGTATTAATCACCGTAAGCGGCACCAGGGCATTCGCGGAAAGGCCGCTCTTTGCCATCGTCGTTTTCTCTCCGTTTACAAAGGCAGAACCGACGCGGCTGTGGTCTCCTGCTGTGGAGACAATCCGGATCTCAATCTCATCCTTTAACAGCAGATATCCTTCCGCCGTCGCGATTTCCTCTGCGTAATAGGTATCATCCTCCAGTCCTAGAATCGTCAGACTTCCCTTTGCATCCGGGGTAAAGACGGTCGCGGTATCCTTCGTCCCATCGATGGTTCCATCCGCCGCATACACACCATCCTTCAGCTTAACCGCCTTGATATAGTAGCCATCGGAAGCATTTCGCACGACGAATTCCGCCTTGGTGGGATCGCCACCGGCAGACTGAAACTCCTTGGTGAGCGCCAGCCCATAGGTGTAAACGATGCAGTCATCCTTCAAGGTCTTGCTGTAATCGCGGTTCGTACGCCGCCAGGTAAGCACTACCTCGTTGGGATTACCCGTGTCACCGTAGACGACCGTCTCATCCTTATTCAGAGTGCAGCGGTAGTCGATCACCAGGTTGTATTCGGAGTAAGCCGGATTGATTTCCGCCAGTCCTGCCTCCGTCATCTGAATGGTCATGATCTCATTGTCCCCGGCATCGGTCTGGTAGCTGACTGTAAATTTCGGTGTCGCATCCGTCTGGGTCCAGACGGCCTTCTGATCCGAGCCGCTCTTCCAGGTCAGAGTTACATCGTTCTTGGTGTAAGTGATGCCAGGCGACAGGGTATCCACAAAGGTATACTCCGTCAGATAGGTAGCATGGGACGTGATCCTGGGAAGCTGGCTCGTGACACGGTACGCCAGGACATCTCCGTCCGACGCGGTTGCCGTATCTGCATAGGTGATCGCAGCTGCGCTTGTCACCTCGGCAACCTCCTTGCTCAGCGTCGGATCCCCGGTCTCATTCTTAGGGTATACGGTCACATCGTACATCCAGCTCTCCCCGGTCGGATCCGTCATCGGCAGCGACACCAGGAAGGGATTGACGGTAGAGACTACATTGTCAGGAACGTAGGTCTCCGCGACGAGGTACATGCCGAGCGCAAGCCCATTGACACTGGTCTTTCCGGATGCGCCTGTCTCTGTCATGACGGAACCATGCGCGATGCAGTAGTCCTCCAAGGCATTTCTGGTACCGATCTCATCCCGGGCGAGAGCACCCTGCAGCGTCTCGCTGAGGACGTTTGAGGTAAAGTACGTCCTGCCGGAGGCTGTCTTTACCGCCTTGCTCATATCAAGCCCCAGCGACTGCAGCTGAGCAAGGGAATCCGCATCCAGACCATAGACTACCTTGACCTCGGCCTGTCCAGGTGATGTGATCTGTGTGTGCATATCCACATCGGCGATCCGGTAGTAGGTGAATTTGACGCCTTTCAGGGCATAGTCCGCAAAGCTCTGCTCGACCTGCGTGTTGACCGTTCCATTTCCCGCTTCCCCCAGTGACAGACCGTTTTCCTCTGCCTCTGTCAGATCGTATTTGTAAAGTGTCAAGGACGCCGAACGATTGGTGTCGATCAGCGAAGGGCTTGCCGCTGCTGCCATAGCGCTTGCGGAAAAGGCAGCAATTCCCAGGACTGCCGCCAAAGCGCCAGCCAGTATGTGTTTTCTGATTCTCATTTTTCTTTCCTTTCGTCGATAGAAGTGTCTAATATGTGCTTCTGATGTGTTCCTTTGATGTGTGTTTTTAATGTGTGTTTTTGATGTGTGCTTTTAATATGTGCTTTTGATGCGGGCTTTTATCTCCTTCTTCTTAAGAAGGCTCCCGCTGCTCCTGCTCCGGCAAAAGCCAGCAGCATCCACATCGTCACACCGGCCTCTCCTGTCATCGGCAGCGTATAGACCGGTGGATCGACCAGGTGCTCCTGCACGTCGTAGAGATAATAAATCCCATTCTCTTCCCGTGAGGTACCGGTATACTCATCCGGAAGACGATCCATCTCCACAGGCAAGGTGCCTACATAAATCCAGCCCACAGGCAGCTCGTATCCAGGCGCTGCGTGAGTCTCCACGAGAAGATAGCGATAACCATGCACCGCATCCAGTCCGGAAAAGGTCACCGTACCATTGGATCCGGTCTCACCCTCCTGCAGCAGATAATAGGTCAGCCCATCCGCCGCCAGCGTCTTAGCCCCGGAAAGTACCTGCGTCGTATAGAGCGCCATCCCCACACCCGGAAGCGCTGTCCCGTCGGGCGAAGTCTTCCGGACCAGGATCGATCCCGGCATAGGCTGATTCTCCACCGTATAGGAAAGCACGGCTCCATCCGCGTCCAGTGTGAATGTCCTCTGCCATGACTCCATCACATAGCCCGCAGGCGCTCTCGTCTCCGTCAGGCGGAACAGTCCCTGATTATCCTTCGAATAAGTAAGAACTGCGCTGGCCTCACCATTTTCTCCGGTCAAAAGCTCGGTCAAACGGACATACGCGCCAGCCTTCTCGGACCACTGCTCCAGCAGGAAAACAGCACCGGCCAGGCCCTCATGGGTCAGCGCGCTCTGCTTCTTCAAGGACAAGCTCCCCTTCCGATGCACCGGCGTCTCCCACTCGACCCAGACCATATCCTGGGAATCGTTAGGCGAATAAGCGATAAAGGCATCCGCGTACTCCATCTGCTCCAGAAGAGCCGTGCTGACCGTCTTCCCCGTTGCCGCGTACAAAGGGCTCATCCCTAGCCAGGCACGGACACAGTCGACAGCCCATCTGGCCCAGAGTACATCCGCCTCGGACAGTCCCTGCGTGTGTCCCTCGTAGACAAAGCCGACCAAAGCATGGGCAAAAGCGTATCGAAGCTGCGGCGTCGCGCAGTACTTCCCATAAAAGATCGTATTGCACAGGTCGGAAAGGCCCGGGCACTCCTGGATCAGCATGATGGCCTTCATCACGTCATTCGTCAGTCTCGCCACCGTCCGGTCTCCTCTCGGAGCCGATGCCGGAGGCTGCGCACAGTACGCGGTAAAGGTCCCGGCAGCCGTCGTAACCGTGTAAGGCCTCGTCGCCTGCCCCTCGATCTTTCCCGTCTCGGCGGACAGGTAGCTGCCATAAAGATAATCCCAGATCACGTCATCCGGAGGTACATAAACCGTCACCGGAGCCCCCACCACGGAGTGAGCTGCCATCAGCTTCCTCCCCGCCGGGAGCTCTGGGGCCGCAGCATCTATAGAGGCCTCAGGAGCGGCAGGTGCTTCAGGCTCTTCATAGATAAAGGTCGCACTTAACCCCAGGTCCTCTCCGATCGAGCTGTCACGGCCCCAGGTATCTCCTGTCCACTCCAGACTCGGAAGAGCACTCAGCCATGCAGCAAAGTCCTCCGGACAGCCGGAAAGCTCCTGCCAAATGTCTGCTTCGGAAGCCTCTGCCCCGGAAGTCTCTGCCTCGGATGTCTCTGCCTCAGAAGTCTCTGCCCCGGAAGCCTCTGCCCCGGAAGTCTCTGCCCCGGATTCTTCCGTTTCCGAAGCCCCATTTCTCGGAGTCTCCATCGCCGAACTCTCGGATTCCTCATTTCCCTGAGCTTCCGTTTCCGAAGCCTCGGATTCCGGACCATTCTCTCCCATGCTCTCCGGATCCAAAGCATCCGTCTCCAGGATTTCCGGATCCACGGTCTCCAAAGCTGCGGTCTCCGAGTTCTCAGCCTTCGAAGTCTCAGTCCCCGACCTCTCAGCCCCCGAAGTCTCAGTCTCCGACATCTCAGGCTCCGAAATCTCTGCCTCCGAAGTCTCTGCCTCTAAGGCCTCAGTCCCCGAAATCTCAGTCTCCGAAGTCTCAGTCTCCGAAGTCTCAGCCTTTGGATCCAGAGCTTCCCAAGCTGTGGTCTCCAGTACTGAAATCCCCGGTTCAACAGTCTCCGGAGCTATGCTCTCCGACTCTTTGCTCTCCAGAGTATCTATACTCTCAGCCGGATCCTCCTGGATACTCCAGGTGGTCTCCTCCTGTGCCATAGCGACAGCAGGACGTCCTTCACCATCCGCCCAGCCTGAAAACGAGCCCGCAAACGCACCTAGTCCGATGACAATCGCGGCCAAAAGGGCAGTACCTCGTCGGCGAGCCCAGCCGCCGAAAGCAGGCGGATGATATCGCCAGGGCTTTCCCCTCGGCTCATCCCGCGGCTCTTCCCTCACTTCAAGCTCCTGAATCGTCTCATGTCTCTCCGACTGCAGCTCCTGCAGCATTTCTGCCAGCAGCTCCTGCAGTTCCTGCAAGGTCTTCATCAGTTCCTCATCGGAAAGTCCCTCCTCCGACTCTGACGGCTCTGCAGGCAACACGCCGGGCGGAGATGGGTCTCTTACTCCTCTCCTCCATGGACCCGGATCCCTGCTCGGACTGCGGATCATCTGCTCTGGCTTTCCACAATTTCGGTAAAAAAACATAGTGCCACAACCTCCTTAATGTAGTTTATGGCACTATAGTATCATTATGTTTCCTAAATTGCAAGCTGAATTTTGAAAATTATTCTACATCAATAGATCTATCCTCAGATCCCTTTGCTTCGATGCCGGCCTCTGCCAAGGCCGCCCACAGATTGAGCGCCAGAAGAATGAAAACGATAATCAGTCCGACATACACCCATGTGAGAGTATTCAGCCATGTCAGGAAAGGCAGTTCCAGACTGAGGGTCATGGTTCGCAGCAGCAGATATACGACGCGGATCGCTCTCAGCTTCCCGGCAGCTTTGACCGCATTTTCCGTCCCAATCTCCGCCACGATCTCCGCCAGATCCGTCAGCAGCT
>CAMOGO010000035.1 GCA_946614075.1 uncultured Lachnospiraceae bacterium
CCGTTGCCGTAGGGCAACAATTACCTCAGGTGGCCGTGTGCATAAAAGAAAGGCTGCCGCAATGCGGCAGCCTTTCTTTATGCATTCGAAGCTCTTATTTCACGCTTTATTTCGTGACAAGTGCGACGGTATCGCGAGCGATCGCCAGCTCCTCATTGGTCGGGACAACCATAACGATCGTGCGGGAGTCCGGAGTGCTGATGATGCGCTCAACACCGTGGCAGTTATTTGCCTCGTCATCGATGGTAACGCCGATGTAGCCCAGATACTCGCAGACAGCCTTGCGGACCTTGGCATCGTTCTCGCCGGCACCTGCGGTGAAGCAGATGACATCGACGCCGTTCATCGCTGCGATGTAGGAACCGATGTACTTTGCGACATGATAGCAGTAGGTCTCAAGAGCGGTGATTGCCTGCTCGTTTCCTGCCTCGGAAGCGGCATCCAGATCACGGAAGTCGCTGGAGACGCCGGACAGACCCAGAACACCGGATTCCTTGTTCAGAACCTTCAGGATTTCCTCAAGGCTCTTGCCGGTCTTCTTGGCCAGGAACTCGATGATAGCGGGATCTAGGTCGCCGCTGCGGGTGCCCATGATCAGGCCTTCCAGCGGGGTAAGACCCATGGAGGTATCGACGGACTTGCCATTCTTGACAGCGCAGATGCTGGCGCCGTTGCCCAGATGGCAGACGATCGTCTTCAGGTCCTCATAGGACTTGCCAAGGATCTCAGCAGCTCTCTTGGAAACGTAGGAGTGGCTGGTTCCATGGAAGCCGTAACGACGTACCGCATAATCGGTATAATACTTGTAAGGAATACCATACAGATATGCCTTCTTCGGCATGGTCTGGTGGAAAGCAGTATCAAATACACCTACCATCGGGACACCGGGCATCAGCTCGCGGCAGGCATTGATGCCGATCAGGTTGGCCGGATTGTGCAGAGGAGCAAGCTCGTTGCACTTCTCGATCTGCTCGAGAACCTCATCGGTGAGGAGCGTAGACTGTGCGAACTTCTCGCCGCCATGGACGACACGATGGCCGACAGCGTCGATCTCATCGAGGGAAGCGATCACGCCGCAGACCGGGTCGGTGAGGTGCTTGAGGACCAGGCTGACAGCTGCCGTATGAGTCGGCATCGGAGCCTCGATCTCTACTTTGTCCTTACCGGTCGGACGATGGGTCAGACGACCATCGATGCCGATTCTCTCGCAGAGGCCCTTGGCCATGACCTGCTCGGTCTCGGAATCGATCAGCTGATACTTCAACGAAGAGCTTCCACAGTTGATAACTAATACTTTCATTTCCTTTTTCTCCTTTAAGGCTTAATCGTTCTAATATGTCCGATGCCCACCGGACACCAATCGACCTTTATTCTAACGCGTTTCCAAAATGCTGTAAAGCCTCGTCATTCTTTCCACGGGAAAAAATACATCCGCAGTAATTCTGCCGGTACAGGCCATACTCATGCGACAGCTCGATGGACCTTTTGTACCCCTCTTTCTTTTTGAAGTCGCCTGGAAGCCAGCTGACGTCAAGCCCTTCGCAGAGTTCCTCTCCGATCTCGTTCAGCTTCTGCGCATTTTTTAAGGGGCTGATCGTAAGGGTGGTCGAAGCATAGGAAAAGCCGCCTTCCTTGGCCTTTTTGACCGTCTCGGAAAGCCGCAGCCGGTAGCACCGGAAGCACCTCTCGCCGCCCTCGGGTACCTGCTCATAGCCCTTTGCCATCTCGTAGAAGGTTTCCGGGTCATACTTTGCCTCCAGGACGGAGATAGGGTATCCCGTCTTCTTTCCCTCATTGATTTCCTGGTTGTAGGCAGCGATCAGGCGCTTCTGCTCCGCCTTTCTCGTCTCATACTCCTCTGCCGGGGAAATGTTGGGATTGTAGTAAAACACCGTAATCGCAAAGTACCGGCTCAGGTACTCCAGCACATAGCTGGAGCAAGGCGCGCAGCAGCTGTGCAACAGCAGCGTCTTGCCGTGTACGGCAGGGTCCTCTAAGATTTTCTCCAGTTCTTTCTGATAATTACGCTTGTTCATGGCTTGCTCTTATCCGTTATAAACACACATCTAATCGAGCAGGAGGAAGACACAGTCTCCTCCTGCTCGCTGCACCGGCCGCCGTTGCCGTAAGGCAACAGGTACCTTGGGCGGCCGTGTGCATAACGAAGGAAAGGACCGCATACTGCGGTCCTCTCGTCATACTCTCTACAGGAAATCCCGTATTCTCTTGCTTCTGACCGGGTTTCTCAGCTTTCTGAGAGCCTTCGCCTCGATCTGGCGGATACGCTCTCGGGTGACATTAAACTCCTTGCCAACCTCCTCGAGTGTACGAGGATGGCCGTCTTCCAGGCCAAAGCGCAGGACGATAACCTGGCGCTCACGGTCCTTCAGGTCCTCGAGCAGAGTATCGATGTGCTCACGCAGCATCACGGACTCGACATTCCCCTCCGGGGTCACGGCGTTATTGTCGGCGACGAAATCGCCCAGGTTGGAGTCATCCTCCTCACCGATCGGCGTCTCCAGGGAAGCAGGCTCACGGGCGATCTGCATGATCTCCATGACCTTCTCCTCGGTCATATCCAGCGCATCGGCAAGCTCCGAGACGCTCGGCTCGTATCCGAGCTCCAGGGTCAGCTTACGCTGCATCTTGGACATTTTGTTGATCGTCTCTACCATGTGGACCGGTACACGGATCGTACGTGCCTGGTCTGCCAAAGCTCTTGTGACCGACTGGCGGATCCACCAGGTAGCGTAGGTGCTCAGCTTGTAGCCCTTTGTGTAATCAAACTTCTCGACACCCTTGATCAGTCCGAGGTTACCCTCCTGGACCAGGTCAAGGAAGCTCATTCCTCTGCCGGTGTAGCGCTTCGCGATGGAAACCACCAGACGCAGGTTGGACTCAATCAGTCTCTCCTTTGCAGCCTGATCGCCTTCCGCCTTCAGCTTGGCAAGCCGCATCTCCTCGTCCGCTGTCAGCAGCGGAACCGTTCCGATCTCCTTAAGGTACATACGAACCGGGTCCTCAGTCCCGATTCCTTCCAGCAAATCAATCGCGTTGAGGTCTATCTCCTCCTCTGCCTCACTCGCGACAAACTCATCGTCGCTGTCCAAAGCATCGTCGATCGCTGCGTCATCCTCCATCACACGGAGTACATCGATCCCCTTGCTTTCCAGGAACTGATAGATGTTTTCAAGGTCTTCCGGGGAGAGCTCGATACCCTTGAACGTATCGTTGATATCGTTCATATCGAGGGAATTCTTTTTGCTCTTTCCCAGCTCGACCAGTTTCTGAAGGTTTTCCATCAATTTTTCTTTTTCCACTTGTTTTCGTCCCCTTCACTGATCTATCGTGCGCGTCAGGCTTTTTCCGTCTATGGGCCGCTGCCCGGTAGAGCGAGAAAAGGACCCGTTTCGGATCCGCCGCTCCTTCAATGGGGATAATCGCCCACGCTAAAAATATAGTATAGACGGACTGTCAGGATCTGTCAAGCAGTTTTTTGCATTTTTTTCGGAAAGCCAGAAACGCCCCCGGAAGGGCATAGATCTCATCCAGCTCTTCTTCTCTCACAAACACGAGCTGGCCTGCCCCCGGTATCCTCTGCGCCTTCTCATCAGACTTTTCTCCAGACTTCCCACCCGGCCCCTCGCCGGCACTCTCCCCGGTCTCCTCCAGCCGGACGGCATATCCGGTATTCTCCCCGGTCTCCTCCAGCCGGACGGCGTATCCGGTATTCTCCCCGGTCTCCTCCAGCCGGACGGCGTATCCGGTCATCTCCCATTCGACATGGCTGAAGATATGCTTTGCCTCCCCGATAGGCGTGACCGTGAGGATCCGGGTGCCCGGAAGGCAGCCCTCCAGATACCCCCTGACCTCAGCCTCCGTCAATCCCCCTTCCGTCCCCGGAAACTCGTACAGACCTGCCAGCAGGCCTTTATCCGGGCGTTTCCGGATCGCCACCAGATCGTGATCAAGGAGCAGGAAAATCGTCCGTTTTTCCTTTCTTCTCTCCTTCTTTGGCGCGCGATATGGATAGTCCTCCGGATTCCCCTGGCTGCAGGCAAGGCACTCCGCGCGGACCGGACAGCGGTCGCAGGCCGGGCGCCCGTTCGGGATGCAGATGAGCTCTCCCAGCTCCATCAAGGCCTCGTTGAAAAGGCCTGCCTCGCCCTCCGGCATAAGGCGGGTGAGGATCGCCGCGGCCTCCTTTCTCACAGGCCCCTGCATGATGTCCGACGGGTCCGCGCAGATCCGGCTCAGCACGCGCAGGACATTTCCATCGACAGCAGGCACCGGGATATCAAAGGCGATCGACGCAATGGCCCCTGCCGTATAGGGGCCGATGCCGGGCAAGGCTTTCAGCGCGTCGTAATCCGCAGGCATCCGCGAGCCGTACTGCTCCTTCAGGACCATCGCGGCTTTTTTCAGATTGCGGGCACGGCTGTAATAGCCAAGCCCCTCCCAGAGCTTCAGCAGGCGGTCCTCCTCCACATCCGCGAGGGCGTCGATATCCGGCAGCTCTTTCAAAAAACGCTCATAGTAGGGAATGACCGCCTCGATCCTCGTCTGCTGGAGCATGATCTCGGAAATCCAGATCCGGTAAGGGTTCCGGCCCATCCGCCAGGGAAGCTCTCTTCCGGTCTTACGGTACCATTCCACGAGCGGCTTCACGATGCCGCCCAGTCTTTTTTCATCCATCCTCTAACCCCGACCGTTTCCTTTACTTTTCCTCCCGAATAAAGTAAAATGACTTTCGAAAATGAAAGTCACTCACAGGAGAATCCTATGTTAAAAAGATCTGATTTACTCGCACTGAATTTCTACAAAAAAGAAGCCTTCACCGGCAGCCTTACCGGCATGCGCTACCGCGTCGCAAAAGACGGGGACGACCTCATCGCTACGATCTGGCCGGAGCCCTTTTCCTACGACAATACATCCGATGACAAAAAGCAAAGCGAGCACTTCCCCTTCAGCGAGGAGGGCATGAACTCCATCGTCGAATGGCTGAACCGCATGCGCGAAGAGCAGAAGGAAACCTGGGAAAGCGCCCCCTTCTGGGTCAAGCGCTGACCTTCCGCAAATCCTTAACGCTGTCCTTCTGCGCAGCTTACGCATTGACCTTCGCGAAGCTTACCCCTTCTTAGCCCTGCGGGCAAACTCCTCCCGCTCCAGGCAAAGCTCCCGGTACAGCATGGCAGGAGTCCACGCACCATTGGTCTCGGTCAGGACCGCCTTCAGGCAGCCCTTGCCGGCCCCTGCGCTCCTAAGAAGAGGAAGCACCTCGTCCAGCCTGTCGTCCAGACCGCAAAGGACGAGAAAGCGCTCCGAAAAGCTCTTCACGGGCTCATTTCCCGGGTAAAAGATGGCAGAAGACTCGAAAGAGTCTTCCGCCAGTGAAAGCATTGTCCTATGATAATCCGCGGGACCGACCCATCTGGCCTCAATCTGTGCCGCGGCAAGCGCCGCGCGGACCTTCATGAAGTCCATCCCTTCCGTAAATCCAAACAATAAAACCTTACTTTTCATAAACAGCCGATCCTGCCAGTCCCTAAGTCAAACCCCTAAGGACATTATTTGATGATCATATCCTCGTCCGGCATGATGGTGACGTCCTCTTTCATGGTGGACAGGACGATCATCGTCTTCGTGTACTGGACTCCCTTGGTGGACTTGATCGTGTAAATAAGCTGCTCCAGTGCCTGGGTGGACTTCGCGACCACCTTCAGCATGTAGTCAAAATCTCCCGCCAGCATGTGTCCTTCCATGATGTGCGGCTCGCGGCGGATCATGTCCTCTACTGCATTGGAGTAGAACTCAGGATTCTCAATCCGCAGCATGATATATGCCTTGATATCCTGTCCTACCTTGTTCCGGTCGAGAATCGTCGTGTACTGGCTGATCACGCCGGAATTCTCCAGGCGCTTGATTCTCTCGCTGACCGCTGAAACAGACATATTGATCGTCTCACCAATCGCTGATGTGCTCATACGAGCGTTTTTCTTCAGACATTCCAAAATACGATAATCGATGCGATCCATAACTCCTCCTTATTCACGCAATCAAATATCTTTCGAATTTTACAGTCCTATCGGTCTTTTTTCGAAAAATATTTTCTGTAAGCCGTTGTTCCGTGAATATTTTTCTCCCACCGACATTCTATGTGAGGCATCGGTTTCTGTCAAGGAGAAAATGGAAAGATTTATTCCTGCACACTTTGTATTCTTTGTGGCCTTGTTACTCTGCCGGCTTTTCCGTGGCGGTAGCGAAATAGAATTTCAGGTCACCTTTCTGGCAGTCGAGGACAAAGTAGAAAACGTCTCCGGTCAGGATCTCCTTGCAGCGGTAGACAGAGGCTCCCTCCGGAATATCTCCCATATCGGCCGGGGTGTGGAGCAGGGACAGGTCCATCTGCCCGGTCACGTTGGTGATTTCGGTCATGCCCAGACGATCCAGGAAAGAAACCACCTCACCGTCAATGGCTGACTGGCTCCGCCATTCCGTAAGCTCAGACGCATACTCCATCATCGCATAGGCGGTATTTTTCTCTGCCCTGGCATACAGTCTTTGTGCCCGCTCATCATAGTCAATGGGATCCATCTCCGACTCTCCGTTAATCGATATGTCATACTCCGTATTGTAATCCAGACCGGAAAGCTCCTTTTCCACGACAGCATACTGCTCCTCAGAGATGGTGCCCATATGATTGTACAGATTTTCAATGAGGAGCGACAGCTCCAGGGCGTCATCATCCCTCAGGTGCATCCTCAGCCCATCGGCCCAGGCGCTGATATACGTCCGCCCATAGTAGGCGGTCGATATGCTCTGCATCATCTCCGTCAGCTCATTGGCATAGTGTTCCCGCAGGCTGTCCTCGTCGTAGGTCAGATGCAGTCCTACAAAATCGCCGGACTCATTGTCGACATACAGATGAGCCTCGCGTGACGTTTCAACGTCATAGTTCAGAAAATCCATGTCGTACAGGACGCAGTTGAACTTCAGGAAATAGCTGTCGGTGTAAATATTCGCCATGACGCTCTGCAGAGGCCAGCTGGAGTAATATAGATTCCACTCTCTTGGCAGCAGGCCGAACTCCGTCAGGTTGCAGACCGCACGGATCACATTGCCGCCTTGCATGATGCCTTCCCTGGTCTGCCAGCCCCCGTCACCCTTTTCATGGCTCAGGATGAGATTGGACAGGACATTATTGTAGCCGGAGCCATCATAGGAAATATATGCCTCCGCCACATCCAGGCGGCTGTCCCACTGCCCGGTCATGAGCATCAGCCGGTTGTAGAAGGTATCGATATCCAGGTAAGCGGACATCATATCCGTCGTGTAAAAGGTCTGATTGGCCGACTGCACGACGTTTTTCTCCCTCTCCGCCTCTCTCACGATCATAGCTCCCGGAACCGTCAGACACAGAACCACGATCAGACAGGTTGCGACGGTGGCCGCCATCATGCGCAGTCTCGCCGGAAGCCTGGTTACCCCTAAATGCTCCTCGATCCAGAAGAGGATCTGAAGAATACGTTCTTTCATTAGTCCATCTCCTCCTCCAGTGAATCGGATGACGCATGTGCAGCCGTTTTATACGCGCTCACTGCGGCTGCATCATCCATGTCATCCATGTCATCCATATCGTCCATGTCATCCAGCTCGTCGTCCGGCTCCCACTGTCCCGGGATAAACTCCGGGAAGCTTGCCTGCATGGTCGTTCCCACGCCAACCTTGCTCAGGATATTCAGCCTGCCGCCGTTTTTGGAGATGATCCTCTCGGTCAGAGCCAGGCCGAGGCCGGCGCCGCCGCTCTCACGCGACCGCGACTTGTCGACCATGTAGAAAGCCTGCGTGATCTTCCGGATCTCCTCCTCCGGAATACCGAAGCCGAAATCCTGCACCTCCAGATAAACCTTGCCTGCCTGCCCGTAAGCATTCAGGCAGACCTTGCCGCCCTGCTCGCTGGCCTTGCGGCTGTTGTCGACCATGTTGATGAAGGCCGTTTTCAGCAGGTCGGGATCCGCCTTGATAAAGACGCGCTCCGCATGGATTTCGACCGTCATATTGCTCTGCGCGAGGATCGGCTTGACGCTCTCCCGCACCTCCTCAAACCATTCCCGGACATTGATCGGCACGGCCTCGAGCTTTTCCCGGTTCAGAAGCAACAGGTCAAACAGCTTCATGGACATCGTCTCAAGACGCATTCCCTCACTGAAGATGTAGTTTGCCGCAAGGATCCGGGTCTCGTCCGACAGATTCCTCGAACGGATCATGTCCGCGTATCCGATGATGGAGGTCAGAGGCGTCTTGATCTCATGGGTAAAGTTCGCGACGAAGTCCTCCTTCCTCTGCGCCTCCTCCTTCAGCTCCTCGACGTGGTTCTCGACCGCCTCCGCCATCCGGTTGAAGGTCTCGCCCAGCTCACCGATCTCGTCATCGGACTGTACGTTGCAGCGCACATGATACTGGCCGGAGGCCATGACCGACGCCGTCCTTTTCAGGTGCGTGATCGGCAGCGTCAGGAATACGGAAATGACGAACATGGCGAGGCCGCTCACCGCCATACAGATGGCAGAAAGCAGGATATAGTACCGGATCATGGTATCCCGGGCGGTCATGATCTCGCTGCAGTCTCTCTCACTGACGATATAGACAGACTGACTGTTTGTCGTCAGGACGCTGGCGGTCTGG
The DNA here is from genome assembly GCA_946614075.1 of uncultured Lachnospiraceae bacterium. The sequence goes on from CAMOGO010000035.1 coordinate 8,686, forward strand.
ATTTTCCACTGTTCTCCCGATTCATAAAAGACATAGTTTTTATTCTCAGGGCTGAGATCCTCCAGGATCTCCCACTGGACCTGGCCCGATCCGGTCGTGTTGTAGTAAAAGGTACGGTTGCCGCCTACGATGACGAAGCTTCCGCCGATGCCCTCCAGGCTCTCGCTGACGGAGATGCCGATCTGCTGGAGATCGCTCAGGCTGTTGTACTCATTCCGGATGATGGAGCTGACGAGCTCGGCCTCCACCGTGGTACGTATGAGCTGGTTTTCCTCCAGAGAGCTTTGGATCTCATGGTTCCGGTTCATCTGATAGCTCCGGTCCATCAGCAGATAGCCGCTTAATGCAAAGGCTATCGCAACCAGTATGATATTGCTGAATAATACCTTCCAACGGAATTTCACGTGATTATCCTCGTTTGGCTTTCATAAAAAGGCCGGTTTATACCGGCCTTTTCTTTTGGAAGTTCATTTGTTACTCCAGACGATATCCGATCCGGTAGATCGTCTTCAGACGGTCCTCCAGATGCAA
>CAMOGO010000036.1 GCA_946614075.1 uncultured Lachnospiraceae bacterium
CGAGATTGTGGTATAATCCATCCTGAAGCAGGGTGGATTTTTTCTGCCTTAAAAAAGGATCGTGAGAGCGAGACGAAAGGAGGAGTTTGTTTTGAAACATTCCAAGCTTTGGGCCGGATTGACCTCGATAGCAGCTGTTATCCTGGTGATTGGTCTGGTCGGTCAGCCTTTGGCAGCGGCCAACGGCAGCTACATCAACACAGCGCTGGGCGTCAGCACCAGCACCGTAGTCGATACCGGGGAGGTTACCGATACGGTATACTACAAGAGCATGTTCGGTGATTTCACCGATCAGGCGGCTCAGGACGCAGCTATGGCGGCGGCGTTTGAGCAGAACATCAACGAGATGCGTGAGGGTGCTGCCCTTCTGAAAAATGAAGACGGCGCGCTGCCGATGACGGATGCGGTACGGATTTCCGTATTCGGTCACGCAGCAGTGGATCCGGCTTATCAGGGTAATTCCGCCGGAACCAAGGTAAACAATGACAGCCTGAATGTCGTGACCCTGAAGGATGCGCTGGAGGCGCAGGGCTTTGTCGTCAATCCGGAGCTCTGGAACGGCATCGCTGCCGGTACCGCAGCTCGTGGTCAGATGATGACGACCGCATGGGGCGGCACCACGATGCAGGTTACCGGTTCCGCAGCAGGCACCGAGGAGAACAAGGCATTTTACGAGGCACTCGCCGGAACCTACGCGAGCGATTACCAGGATGCAGCCATCGTTGTCTTTGCCCGTGAGGGTGCTGAGGGTACCGACCTGATCATGAAGGACGTCGATGATGACGGCACGACCGTCATGAGCGCACTGGCCCTTCACCAGAATGAGAAGGACCTGCTGGAGCTTGTCAATGCCAGCTTTGACAAGGTTATCGTCCTTTTAAACAGCCCTTATCCGATGGAGGTTCATGAGCTTCTGCCTTATGCGGATGCGGTCCTCATGATCGGCTTCCCGGGACATCAGGGCTTCACCGGTGTCGCAGAGATCCTGAAGGGTACAGTCAATCCGTCCGGTCATCTGGCTGACACCTACGCAACGAGCTCCCTTTCCGCTCCGGCGACTGTCAACTCCGGAACGAATTCCCCGCTCTTTGCGAACGTCGACGAGATCAATGCCACGATCGGCCAGGATGAGAGTGCAGAGTACATGTCCTTCCAGGCTGAGAATATCTACATTGGCTATCGTTACTATGAGACCCGCTATGCGGACTCTGTCATGGGACAGGGCAATGCCGACGGCGCAGCAGGCGCTCTGGCCGGTGCTGCTTCCTGGAACTATGCCGATGAGGTTCAGTTCCCGTTTGGCTATGGCATGAGCTATACCACCTTCGAGCAGACCCTGGATTCCGTAGACGTAGGCGATGACGAGATCACCGTCACCGCAACCGTTACCAACACCGGCGAGGTAGCCGGAAAGAGTGTCGTACAGGTTTATGCCCAGACTCCTTACGGTGAGTATGAGCGTACCAACGGCGTGGAGAAATCCGCGATCCAGCTCGGCGGCTTTGCCAAGACCGCTGTGCTTGAGCCGGGTGCAAGCGAGACTGTAACGATCACGATTGACAAATATCTGCTGGCCAGCTATGACGTAAGCGCTCACGAGGGCGAGGGTGGATACATCCTTTCCGAGGGCGACTACTACATCGCAATCGGCGATGATGTCCACGATGCTCTGAACAACGTGCTGAGCGCACAGGGCTACACCGTGGAAAACGGCATGACCGCTGAGGGCAATGCCGACAAGACCTTTAAGTTTACAAACGATTTTGACGATGAGAAGTACCGCGCCGGCGAGAACGGTGTCGTCGTCAGCAACCAGTTTGAGGACTGCGACCTGAACTACTGGATCGAGGGAGCAGGAACCTATCTTTCCAGAAGCGACTGGGAGGGCACCTACCCGGTCGAGCAGACGATCGTCAGCGCAACCCCTGAGATGATGGAGATCCTGGACGGCGAGTGGTATGAGAAGCCGGCCGATGCTCCTTCCTATGCCGAGGTGGCCGCGAAGTTCGGAACCGACGCCGGCCTGACTCTGGCGATGATGAGGGATGTCCCGCTGACCGACCGCGAGTCCTGGCTGACCTTCATTTATCAGCTGCAGCCGGAGGATCTGCCGTTTGCAACCGCAGAGAGCTTCTCCTGCCCGGCAGTCGGAGATCTGTCTCCTGCCTTTGCCGTCGGTGATGGCTGCGATAGCGTCGGCGGCACCTACCCGATCCCGCTCAAGGTTGACGGACAGGATGTCCCGATCCCGACCGCGCGTTACTGCTCCAACGTCATCCTGACCGGAACCTTCAACCCGGAGCTTTACGCAAACCGCGGCACCATGATGGGTGAGGACGGACTGTGGTCCAAATTCATGATCAACTACAACGTCGGCAACGATGTTCACAGAACGCCTTTCGGCGGCCGTAACTTTGAGTACATGTCTGAGTGCCCGACCATGAACTATCTGGCAGGCATGATCCAGGTCGAGGCGATGGAGAAAACCGGTTCCCACGCAGGTGCGAAGCATTTCGTCGGAAACGATCAGGAGTTCTACCGCGAAGGTCTGGTTACCTTCTTCAACGAGCAGGCATTCCGCGAGGGTGACCTGAGAGCATTCGAGGGCAGCGTCCGCAAGGCGAATGCAGGCGGCATCATGCAGTCCTTTGAGCGCCTTGGCCTGAAGTGGTCGAGCGCCAGCACAGCCATGAACACCATCGTTCTCCGCAACGAGTGGGGATGGACCGGCGCAATCGACACCGATGCGGCACCTTGCTTTGGCGAGTACGTAGATGGCGGATACAAGAACCATGCAGCAGAGGTTCTCGATGCCGGTACGCAGGAATGGTGCCTGGATGGTGTCGGCGGACACGGTGCATGGGTACTCCAGAAGGCAAAGGATACCGACGACGGTCATCTGCTTGAGCTTCTGACGGAGGCAGCGATTACCTGGGAGTATGAGATCAGCCGCTCCAATCTTATCAATGGCATGTCCGCCACGGCTAAGATCGTTCAGGTTACCCCTTGGTGGCAGCAGGCGATCACCGGTATCATTATCGCATCCGCTGTTCTTACAGCCGTCTTTGGTCTGCTTCTGGTCATGAGCAAGCTCATGAAGAATAAAGAATAGGAGGGAAATGCTGTGAAGAAAAAGAAAGGCATTGGATTTTGGTTTTCACTGATTACCGCTGTTCTTGCCGTTGCTTGCCTGGTTGTCATGATGAATTACAGAAACCGCGGCGGAATCGTAAATGACTATGCGATTTACGCACTCGGGGCAGCGATTGTCTGCGAAGTGCTGTCGTTCTTCGGAGAGCATTTCTGGACGGATTTCACAGCTCCGATCGGCGCAGCGCTTCTGGCCTTCTCCTGCATGAGCGTGCTGGGAGACGGCGTGTGGAACATCGCTGAGTCTATCAACGGTATCCGCATGATCGGTTTGCCGGAGCTCGCCCCGATGAACTATACGATGGCAGAGCTGAACGGAGCCGCGATCCTGACTGCGATCCTCGCAGCCTTCACCAAGAAAAGCAAAGTTGTGAAGGTTGAAGAGTAAGTGAATAGAGCACAGGGGACGGTTCTGTGTGTTCCAGAAGGAACACACAGAACCGTCCCCTGTGCTCCGTCCCCTGTCTTCGCCTTGCCTTCCCGGGCAAAAGGGCTTGACAGAGCAGGGAAGCTACGCTATAATGTTGGGGCTATCGGGCATTCAATGCCCGTTTTTTCTGTATTCACGGCCCAAATCCGGGCCAGGTCTCGAGGGAATGAGGGAACGTAACAATGTCTGAGAAGAAACACATTTTAACTTACGCAGGTCTTAAGGAGCGCGAGGATGAGCTGGAGTACCTGAAGGTTGTCCGCCGGAAGGAGATTTCGGAAAAGATCAAGGAAGCAAGAGAGCAGGGCGATCTCTCTGAGAATGCTGAGTACGATGCTGCAAAGGATGAGCAGCGCGATATCGAGGCGAAGATCGAGGAGCTTGAGAACCTGTTAAAGAATGTCGAGGTCGTCGTAGAGGACGATGTCGAGCTGGATAAGATTAATGTCGGATGCAAGGTCCGTGTCTATGATAAGGAGTTTGACGAGGACATGGAGTTTTCCATCGTAGGTTCCACCGAGGCATCAAGCCTGCAGAACCGCATCTCCAATGAGTCTCCGGTCGGCAGAGCCCTGATCGGCTGCCGCGTCGGCGATACCGTCAAGGTCGAGACCCAGGCGGGAACGTTCGAGTATGAGGTACTCGAGATCCAGAGAAACCTGGACTAAGAGGAAAATCTGGTCTTATAAAAAACAGGAAGAAAGGCTGTCGCATTGCGGCAGCCTAATTTTATTCACACGGCCGCCCAAGGCTTACGGCAACGGGCGGCCATTTTTCAATCTGTCAGCAGGAACCCGATATAGCGCAGACACCCGGGAAGGCGGCTGGTGTTGGTAATTACGCCCAGGTAGACGGACTCCGGAAAGCCTGCCTTTGCAAACAAAGGAAGATCCGTGACGTCGATGGCGTTTACGGCCGTTTTGACGTCCACGATCTGCTGATCGGCCTCGCCAAGCTGATATTCGATGCTGTTGTCCGAGAGGATGACATCATTGGACTGAAGGAAAGGAGCGAAAGACTCCCAGGTCCCAGGGGCATCCGCAAAGAGGTCTTCCGAAAGCTCCAGCAGATAGCCGCTCCTTGAGAGCAGATCATAAGCCTCCCGGTTCATCAGCACCAGGTCGAGCTTTGCTGCGCTCACCGCTCCCATCATCTTCATCCGGGATGCATAGGCGTATTCGTGGTTGAGTATGTCGGCGTCATCCGACAGATACAGATCCTTGTAAAGATAGACTTCATTTCTTCTGACGTCTGCGCCGGCATGGCGCAGAAACCCGTCCGTGAGGTCCGCCTCCAGGCTTACGCCCACGGAGACATTGACGAGAGCCAAGGACACCAGTGTTTCCTTCTGGGTGAGCTGCCGCGTAATGGCAGAGCCCAGGATGATAAGAGCAGCCAGGCCCAGCAGAATTCGCCATTTGTAATAGGTAAAAATATGATCGGCCTTCTGTGCCAGGCCCATATTCCGAAAAGCCGCCCGATGGGCGGCTTTTTCCTGTTCTGAAAGTTTCATGACATTTCTTCCTTTTCCCGATCCTCCGGTGTACCGGAGCAGGCGATAAGAATATTATTGAGCAGCCAGGAGCTTACGAGGGCACAAAGTCCCTCGCCAAAGATGATCAGCGGCGTAAACCAGGCTACCACGACGAAGAACATCGCAAAGTGGACAGCGAAAACCAGGATGGTAGCGAAAAGATAGTGCGTGCCGATCAGGAAAGCGTTTTTAAACATCGCTGCCGTGGTGTTTGACACACTTGCGAGCAGGGGAAAAACGTATTCCAGCACGATCGTGTAACAAATAGCTGCGGCGATGACGACGGCGAGGACCAGTGTCCAGATGACGGCGGCACTCCCTTCCGCGTTCAGTCTCAGATGGTAGAGAATGTAGCCGTCAAGTGCCAGGAACAGTCCTGCCCCAAGCATAATCAGCCAGATCACGGTTGCCTGTTTGAAATTTTCCCGGAAAGCCCGGAAAAAGGTGGCGCCGACGTGATTATCCTCGTCCCGGACGATCTTCAGGCAGGTGTAGTACAGTGCCGTGGTGGACGCGCCGATCGTGACGATCGGGAGCGAGCAGACCAGCCACAGAAGATTCAGGTAGCAGGCGTAGCAAAGCTTCAGAAGCAGCTGGCTGAATTTGCTTTCGTAAGAAAAAAATTTCATGTTAAGCTTCTCCGATATTCCGGTTTGTGGATTCGCGCTCAATCAGATCCGTCTGGGTGTGGACAATGCGGTAATCCAGCATAGGCTCTTTGATGCGGGAGATGAGCAGATGTACCGCAGAGAAAGCCATCACCTGGGTGTGAATGTGGATTGTGGTAAGGGGCGGATTGGAGGTGCGTGATTCGGCACAGTCGTCGAAACCGCAGAGCATGACATCCTCGGGGACGCTCTTCCCCAGTGCGCTCAGTGCCTTGAGGGCATCAAACGCCGCAAAGTCGTTGGCGCAGATAAACACATCCGGCAGCTCTCCGATTTCGAGGAGCTTTTCGCGTAAGGCCTCCGGTTCACTGTCCTTGATGACAAAACGCCTGTCGATTTCGGCACCGGCTGCCATCAATGTAATCTGGAAAATGCAAAATCGCTCAAAAAAGGACTGGCAATGGGTGTAATTGCCCAGAAAACCGATGCGCCGAAAGCCGCGGTCCAGAAGGCTGCGGATGAGGCGGGAAAGCTCATTGGTGTTGTCCATATAAAGCTGGTCTGCGCGGACCATATCCCCATACTTTATCACCGGCCCATCCACAAACAGAACGGGAAGTCCCAGGGAACAGACCATGTCGGCATACGCCTTGTCAAATACCTCAATGCAGATGATGGCGCTGGCGCGCTCAGGCACAAAGGTCATGGGAGGCGTCCCGTTCGCGAGATCCTCCGCGGTGACACGGTGCGTATTCAGCGTATATCCGAGCTGTGAGATTTCAAGCTGGAATTTGTCCAGCATCAGGGATGCAAAATGGGACTGTGCCAGAAACACGGTGGTAAACAGAGCGATTTCGCCCCGAAAGCCGGAAGCGGCATGTGTCTCCGCCGCCATTCCGCTGGAGACAGCCGATATAGCCTGGACATAGGAAAACTGCTTGTAGCCCATTTCCACTGCCTTCTGCAGGATTTTTTCACGTGTGGCATCCGCCAGACCGTCTGAGTTATTGATGGCCTTGGAGACCGTGTTGCGCGATATGCCCAAGGCATCTGCAATGTCTTGTATGGTTACTTTCTTTTTCATGTCATCCATCCGTTTCGAGTAATTATGGTCATTCTATCATAGAAAGAAGGTGGATGTCAAATTATGCACGGAAAAGAAGAATGTGCAAATGCACATATTTAAAAAGAACGATAAACAAGAAAAATCAGAAGATTGCTATAGAAAAGTTCTATATGTGCAATTTGCAAATATAATATTGACAATAAAATATGCAGATGTTAGTATTGCGTTGCAAATAACTTGTCGCAAAATGTGCAAATGCACCATTACGGGTTGGCGCATCTGTGCGAGGCAAGAGAAGAGGAGGAATTCTATGAGCAAGGGCCCGGCGAATGCTTCCGTTTCCAGGGAAGGCGGAGGCAAATGGCACAACACACTGGTTTATCTGCGACAGCATTGGCAATTGTATGTATTGTTCATGCTGCCCGCTGTCCTGCTGACAGTGATATTCCGGTACATCCCTATGGGAGGCATCATGATTGCCTTCACGGAGTACAACCCGATCCGCGGTATTCTGGGGAGCGAATGGGTTGGCTTCGAACACTTTCAGCGTTTCCTGTCGTCCCCGGATTTTATGCGCTATCTGATGAACACCCTCAAGCTGAGTGTGTTCGGACTGCTCTGGGGCTTCCCGGCGCCGATCCTGCTGGCCTTCCTGCTTAACCGCATCCTGTCCAGCAAAACCAAACAGAAGATCCAGCTGGTGCTCTACATGCCCAACTTCATCTCCGTCATCGTTCTCTGCGGTATCGTGCGAATCCTGCTCGCACCCACCGGCATGATCAACATGATGCTCGGCACTTCCACGAACTTCATGACCATGCCTTCTGCATTCCGGACGATCTACATCGCCTCGGGTATCTGGCAAGGCGCAGGCTGGGCCTCTATCATCTACACGGCGGCCCTGTCCAATGCCAGCAAGGAACTCAAGGAAGCGGCCGTCATCGACGGTGCGAACATCATTCAGCAGATCAAGGCCGTTGAGTGGCCTGCGATCAAGGATACGGTCCTGATTCAGTTCATCATGTCCGTAGGAAACATCATGTCCGTCGGTTTTGAAAAGGCTTACGCCCTGCAGACCGACCTGAACCTGAACGCCTCCGAAATCATCTCCACCTACGTGTACAAGAAAGGTCTTCTGGACGGCGACTACGGCTTCTCCACCGCGGTCGGCCTGTTCAACACCGTCATCAACGTCATTCTTCTGATCTCCATGAACGCCCTCGTCAAGAAGATGAACGAAGGCAAAGGCATTTAAGGAGGGTGAGGAATATGAAGACCAAAAAGAAAAGCGAATTCGCCAAGCTTCCCGCCGGCGACAAGGTCCTGCTGACCATCTGCTACATCATCCTGGGCCTGTTCCTCGTGGCTATCATCCTGCCGGTCATCTACATCATCCTCGCGTCCTTCGTCGACCCGGTCACGCTGCAGAACAAGGGCCTGACCTTCGACTTCTCGCAGTGGACGACCATGGCGTACACGCGTGTTCTGGGCAACTCCCAGATCTGGGTCGGCTTCAAAAACGCCCTGATCTACTCCATCCTCTTCACGATCCTCTCCGTCGCCGTGACGCTGCTCGCCGCCTATCCGATGTCCCGCGCGGACTTCAAGGGCCGCGGCTTCTTCAACACGATCTTCGTCATCACCATGTTCTTCGGCGGCGGCCTGATCCCGACCTACCTGCTGATCTCGAACCTCGGCATGCTGGACACCATCTGGGCGATCCTGCTGCCCGGCGCCTTCAGCGTATGGAACATGATCATCGCCCGTACCTACTACATGGGTATCCCGCGCGACCTGCAGGAGGCCGCCGAGATCGACGGCGCCACCGAGATGGTCTACTTCTTCAAGATCCTGCTGCCCGTCTGCACGCCCATCATCGCCACCATTGCCATGTGGCAGTTCGTCGGCATGTGGAACAGCTACTTCGACGC
>CAMOGO010000037.1 GCA_946614075.1 uncultured Lachnospiraceae bacterium
TACTGGATCTGATTACAAATGCTCTGGAAAAGGGCTTTGTGGAAAATGGCTACGATGCCTCCTATGCGAAGGTGACGGTATCCAATCGTCCTGACCTTTGCGAGTATCAGTGCAACGGAGCCCTGGCAGCAGCCAAAAAGTATCATAAAGCGCCGATGGTGATTGCTCAGGAGGTTCTTTCTTCGATGCAGGAGGTACCGGAGTTTGAAAGCATCACGGTTGCCGCTCCGGGCTTTATCAATATGAAGGTTGGCGCCGGCTTCCTTTGCAGCTATATGAATGAGATGGCTCAGGATGAGAAGCTGGGCGTCGAGGAGGTCGCGGAGCCCGAGACCGTCATGATCGACTTTGGCGGAGCCAATGTGGCAAAGCCTCTGCACGTCGGACATCTGCGCTCTGCCATCATCGGCGAGAGCATCAAGCGGATTTACCGCTTTAAGGGCCACAAGGTGATCGGCGATGTACATCTGGGTGACTGGGGCCTGCAGATGGGGCTCATTATCACCGAGCTGAAGGAGAGAAAGCCGGACCTGGTCTATTTCGATGAGAGCTATGAAGGAGAGTATCCCGCAGAGGCACCGTTTACGATCAGCGAGCTGGAGGAGATATATCCGGCAGCAAATGCCCGCTCAAAGGTGGACGAGGAGTTCAAGGAGCGTGCCCGCAATGCGACCTACCTGCTGCAGAATGGCTGCCGCGGCTATGTCGCCCTGTGGAATCATATCCTGAACGTCTCTGTGACCGACCTCAAGCGGAACTACGACAATCTGAACGTGACCTTTGACCTCTGGAAAAAGGAGAGCGATGCACAGCCTTACATCCCGGACATGGTACAGCGTCTGAAGGATGAGGGCTATGCCCACATCAGCAATGGCGCCCTGGTCGTCGATGTCGCTGAGGAGACGGACACGAAGGAGATTCCTCCGTGCATGATCCTGAAGTCGGACGGAGCGACCCTTTACAATACCACCGATTTGGCAACCCTGGTCGAGAGACGGAAGCTTTTTGATCCGGACCAGATCATCTACGTCGTGGACAAGAGACAGGGCCTCTACTTTGAGCAGGTCTTCCGCTGCGCACGTAAGACCCACATCGTACGTGACGGCGTCAAGCTGACCTTCCTCGGCTTCGGCACGATGAACGGAAGCGACGGAAAGCCTTTCAAGACCCGCGATGGCGGCGTCATGCGCTTAGAGCACCTGATGAAGGAGATCAACGACGCGGTATACGACCGCATCATGGAGAACAGGACTGTCCCGGAGGAAGAAGCCAGGGAGACTTCCCGCGTGATCGGACTTGCCGCCCTGAAATACGGCGATCTGTCCAATCAGGCTGTCAAGGACTATGTATTTGATGTCGACCGCTTTACCTCTTTTGAGGGAAATACCGGCCCGTACATCCAGTACACGATCGTCCGTATCCGCTCGATCCTGAAGAAATACGAGGCACTTCCGGATGCGAAGGAGGCCGTGAAGATCCTTCCGGCTACCTCTGAGGCAGAGCGCGACCTGCAGCTGAAGCTTTCCAAGTTCAATGAGCTGATCGAGGCTTCCTATCAGGAGAATGCGCCGCACAAGATCTGCCAGTACATCTATGAGCTGTCGGATGTGTTCAATCGCTTTTATCATGAGACCAAGATCCTTTCCGAGGAGGATGCTGACCGCCGTGCAGGCTATATTGCCCTGCTGAAGCTGACGGTCCGTGCCCTGGAGACCGGCATCGGCCTTCTGGGCTTTGACGCTCCGGAGAGAATGTAGGTTCTGGAGACAAGAATTTGAAAAATATCGTAGTGATCGGCGCGGGTCCTGCCGGCATGATGGCCGCCTACTCGGCGGCTCAGGCAGGATGCCGCGTGGATCTGATCGAAAAAAACGAAAAGACGGGGAAGAAGCTCTATATCACCGGGAAGGGCCGCTGCAATGTGACCAATGCCTCGGAGATCGCCGATTTTTTCCCGAAGATCGTGACGAACCGGAAGTTTCTGTACCATGCGCTGTACGCCTTCACCAATGAGAATCTGATGAAGCTTCTTGCCGAGAATGGCCTGACGTTAAAGACGGAGCGTGGAAACCGTGTTTTTCCCGCGTCGGACAAATCCTCGGATGTGATCCGTACGGTACAGAGGATGGTGGAGCGCGCCGGTGTGAAGATTCATCTGAATACCGAGGTGCTTTCGGTCGAAAAGGACGAAGATGCCGGTCTTTTTACGATTCGGACCAAGAAGCTCATCCCGCGTGGGAGTGCTGCAGGGCAGGAGAAATCAGATCCGGGGAAGGAGAAAGCAGATCCCGCTGAAAAGACCTTTACCGCGCAGGCGGTCATCGTGGCAACGGGAGGGCGGTCTTATCCCTCGACCGGTTCCACCGGCGACGGCTATCGTATCGCTCGTGACTTCGGCCATAGCGTGACAGAGCTTTCCCCGGCTCTGGCGGCCTTTGTGACCAAAGAAGCCTGGGTGGCAGACCTGCAGGGCCTGTCCCTGAAGAATATCGAGGTTACGATCCGAAACGGGAAAAAGAAGCTTTATCAGGAATTCGGGGAGATGCTTTTTACGCATTTCGGCGTCAGCGGCCCCGTGATCCTGAGCGGCAGCAGCATCTGCGCGAAGGCTTTGAAGGAAGGGCCGCTCAGCCTTTCTATCAATTTGAAGCCTGCCCTTAGCGTGGAGCAGCTGGATGCCCGGATCGAGAGGGAGCTGGCGGTCAATCCGAAGAAGCATCTGAAAAATGTCCTGCAGACGATGCTTCCGGCAAGGCTGGCCGCGGTATTCGCGTCGATTTCCGGGATCGGGGAGGAGCGTGAGGCGGCATCCCTTAGCGCCAGAGATCGGGAGCAGATCCGCGATCTTCTGCGGAGCTTCCCCATGACGCTTACCGGGCTTAGAGGCTTTGAGGAAGCTATCATCACACAGGGCGGCGTTACGGTGAAGGAGATCGATCCAGCCACGATGGAATCCAAGAAGGTTCCGGGGCTTTATTTTGCCGGTGAGGTGCTTGACGTGGACGCCTGCACAGGAGGGTATAATCTCCAGATCGCCTGGTCGACCGGCTATACCGCCGGCACCGCGGCAGGTCAGGACGAGGAAGGATGAGACGGAATATGACTATGAGAAGAAATATCGCAATCGATGGCCCGGCAGGAGCCGGCAAGAGCACGATCGCCAGACGCCTCGCGGCTATGCTCGGACTGATCTATGTGGATACCGGGGCGATGTATAGGACCATGGGGCTTTTCTGCAGCCGCCTGGGCGTGGATGTAAAGGACGCCGGCGCGGTGGAGGCCGTGATGGATGAGGCTAAGATCACCCTGGACTATGTGGATGGCGTCCAGCAGATTTTCCTGAATGGAGAGAACGTCAGCACGGCAATCCGCCAGCCGGAGGTCAGCATGCTGGCATCCGACGTCAGCGTTCATCCGGGTGTCAGAGCCAGACTGGTGCACATGCAGCAGGAGATGGCACGGGTGAAAAACGTGGTCATGGATGGCCGCGACATCGGAACCGTCGTCCTTCCGGACGCCTTCCTGAAGATCTATCTGACCGCATCTGTTGAGGAGCGCGCCCGCCGCCGGTATGAGGAGTATCTTGCGAAGGGGCAGGAGGCTGACCTTTCTCAGATCGAGAAGGAGATCGCCGAGAGAGACCACCAGGATATGACCCGTCCGGTTTCGCCTCTGAAGCAGGCGGAGGACGCGGTGCTCGTCGATTCGACGACGATGGGGATCGAGGAAGTAACCGATACCATCAAGGCACTTTACGAAGAAAAATGCCGTCAGGCTTGATGCAGATCGAGGGAAACGAAAGTATGAGAAATGTGACAGTCGCAAAGACAGCCGGATTCTGCTTCGGTGTGAAGCGGGCGGTCGACCAGGTCAATGAGCTGGCCCAGGACAAGTCGCGCCGGATCCTGACCTATGGGCCGATCATTCATAATGAAGAGGTTGTCCGGGAGTTTGAGGAGAAGGGGGTCCATGTCCTCGACGAGGACGATGACCTGAAGAACGTCAGCGGAGCCACGGTTGTGATCCGGTCTCATGGCGTCGGACCGCAGGTTTATGAAAAATTAATCAAGGCCGGATGCGAAATCGCAGACGCCACCTGCCCCTTTGTCGAGCGAATCCATAAGCTTGTCCGAAAAGCTTCTGAGGAGGGAAAGACCGTCGTGATCGCCGGAAACCCGGATCATCCCGAGGTTCAGGGTATCAGCGCTTTTTCACTGACTCCCGTTTTCTGCATCGAAACCGCAGCGGATATTGACAGATTGTCCATACCGAAGGACAAGCCTGTTTTTCTGGCGGCACAAACAACATTTAATTACAAGAAATTTGAAGATATAGTTGAAAAGTTCGAAAAAAAGGAGTATGATACTCATATTGTAAACACTATCTGTAACGCTACTCAGGAACGGCAGGAAGAAGCCAGGAGAATTGCGCAGCTTTCAGACGTTATGTTTGTCATCGGTGGGAAGAGCAGTTCAAACACGCAGAAACTTGTTGAGATTTGCAGGAACGAATGCGCTAGTACCTATTATATACAGACAGCAGCAGATATCCGGACAGATGTTTTACATGATGGGGAAAACGTAGGCATAACCGCTGGTGCATCGACCCCGAGGAATATCATTGAGGAGGTCAAAACAAAATGTCAGAATTAAGTTTTGAACAGTTATTGGAAGAGTCTTTAAAAACAATCCATACGGGGGAGGTCGTAACCGGTAAGGTGATCGATGTTAAGGACGACGAAATCATCCTGAACATCGGCTACAAGTCTGACGGAATCATCAGCAAGAACGAGTATTCCAATGACAGCAGCATCAACCTGAAGGAGGCAGTCAAGGTCGGCGATGAGATCGAGGCTAAGATCCTTAAGGTCAACGATGGCGAGGGCCAGGTATCTCTTTCTTACAAGAGACTGGCTGCAGACCGTGGAAACAAGAGACTGGAAGAGGCATTCAACAATCAGGAAGTACTCACTGCTACCGTAACGCAGGTACTTTCCGGCGGTCTTACTGTTGAAGTCGAGGGAACCAGAGTCTTTATTCCTGCAAGCCTGGTATCGGATACTTATGAGAGAAATCTCGAGAAGTACAATGGCCAGGAGATCCAGTTCGTCATCACCGAGTTCAACCCGAAGAAGAGAAGAATCATCGGCAACCGCAGACAGATCGTTTCCCAGCAGAAGGCAGCAGCTAAGGAAGCTCTGTTCTCCCGCATCCAGGAAGGCATGACTGTCACCGGTACCGTAAAGAATATCACCGATTTCGGTGCATTCATCGACCTGGGCGGCGCAGATGGCCTGCTTCATGTTTCCGAGATGAGCTGGGGCCGCATCGAGCGTCCGAAGAACGTCTTCACCGTAGGTCAGGAAGTTACCTGCTTCATCAAGGAGATCAAGGGTGAGAAGATCGCCCTCAGCTGCAAGTTCCCGGGAGAGGATCCGTGGGAGAAGGCAGCCGTTTCCTACGCAGTCGGCAATGTCGTCAGCGGCCGTGTTGCCCGCATGACTGACTTTGGTGCATTCATCGAGCTTGGCGACGGTATCGACGCTCTGCTTCATGTTTCCCAGATCTCCCGCACTCGCGTTGAGAAGCCGTCTGATGTCCTGAAGGTCGGCCAGATCATCGAGGCTCAGGTTGTTGATTTCAACGCCGAGAGCAAGCGCATCAGCCTCAGCATGAAGGCTCTGGAGCAGCCGGCTCGCCACGAGGAGGCAGCACCGGTTGAGATCCCGTCCGCACCGGAAGTTGCTATGGAGCAGCCGGAGTCCAATACGATGGCAGCTGCTTTAAGCGCAGCAATGGAGAGTGCTAACGACTAATCCAGTCTGATAATCAAAAGTAAAGCCCTGGCGAGTAATCGCCAGGGTTTCTTCTTTTATGCGCACGGCCGCCTCAAGGAAAGTGTTGCCTTACGGCAACAGGCGGCCGGCGCGGCGAGCAGGAGGAGGTTTGCCGACTCCTGCTCGATTGGAGTTTAAAATGTCTTCAGGAAGCCGTGTAAAAGGGCTTCTGCCTGGGTGGGGGTGATTTCCACGCCTTCCTGCCAGGAAAAGTAGTAGTTCCGGTCCTTGCGTGTGGTCTTGAACTCGGGGAGGATGATGCTTCCCGGCTGCGGATAGAAAAAGCCATCCTTTCGCACACAGCACTCATCCGGGGACACCTTTGTGCGGTAAGCCGGGTCCACGGAGGAACCGATGCTCTTGGGGACGATGCGCTTCTCCAGGGTCAGGTAATAGTAATCCTTGGGATTGGGAAGATAGTGTGCCAGTGTGTCCTGACGGGGGAGCAGGAACAGCGACAAGGTATTCCGGCGGCCGTCGATCCGGAAAAGCTCCGTGGAGGAGATAAAGGGCCGGGGGAGGTGGCAGGGACCGGAATAGTGAAGGCATAAAGCCGGCGCATCCCCCTCCTTGCTGCGGGAAAGGTCGATGGTGCTTTGCCCCTCGTAATGCCAGGGGAGTGAAGCCAGGTCCAGATAGGTCAGGATCGGCAGGAGCTCGGGCATACCCATGACATCCTCTTCATTGTGCAGCATCAGGTCGTGTTCGTCCGCGTCGGTCGGACGGTTCAGAAAGCGGTGGTAGACCTCGATCAGCTCCCCGCCGGTGAAGACATCCTCGCGGTCAATCCCCAGGAAGCGTTCGATGGTTTTCAGCTTGACATTCTCCAGGGAGAGGAGCTTCTTGACCGGGCGGCACAGCTTGAGCAGATCCGTGCTTTCAAAAAGAGGAAAGGGATCTGACAAGGAATAGTGGGAGAAGCGTCCCTTTAAAAAAGGAATGTCAAAGGTATCTCCGTTAAAATGGACGATCCGGTCAAAGCCCATGAGGAAAGCACTGAAAGCCTTCAGGACAGCCGCTTCTTCGAAAGCCGTATCGGCGAACCACTGGATGAAATGCCAGTCCTGATCCTCATACCAGGTCGCTCCGATCAGGTAAACCTGATGATAGCGGCTGGAGAGTCCTGTCGTTTCGATATCAAAAAACAGGCTGCGGCCGGGAAATCTCCGGAAAAAGGCTTCACAGTCAGCCTGCGGGCGGTAATTCTTCTCAATCACCTTCATGAAAGGTTACTCCTTTACAAAGCCATGAACGTACAAATCCATGAATGGATATAGTCCATGAACATACGTTTAGGAGCATTGTAACCGATCTAGGCGCCGAAAACAAGCATACACGCACAAAATACCGAACAAATGTGCGGCATACCCTTGCGTTTTCTTTTGACTCATGGTATCGTAGCGGGTAGAAAAAAAGACGAAGCCTTTTTTATAGTACAGAGGAAATAGGATAAGATGATAGCAAGTATTCATGGAGAGCTTCTGGAGGTGTCCGAGGAGGGCATCGTCGTAGAGGCCGCCGGAGTCGGATATAATATTATGGTGCCGGGCACGGTCCTTTCGGAGCTGCCGCGCGTGGGACAGGAGGTCCGGATTTACACGCACCTGTCGGTCCGCGAGGACGCGATGAAGCTGTATGGCTTTCTCGACCGGGAGGAGCTGGAGATTTTTCGCCTGCTGATCGGCGTCAGCGGGATCGGCCCGAAGGGAGCCTTGGGGATCCTCACGGCTTTGACGGTCGATGAGCTGCGGATCGCTGTCCTCACCGATGATCTGAAAACCATCGGAAAGGCGCCCGGTATCGGGAAAAAGACCGCGCAGAAGCTGATCCTGGAGCTCAAGGACAGGATGAAGCTGGTCGACGAGCAGTTCCTGAAGACGGAGAGCAGCGCCGCACCGGCAGGATCCGCCGAGACCGGACGAGACGAGGCGATCCAGGCTCTGATGGCACTCGGGTACTCAAGCTCCGAGGCATTGCATGCCATCCGAAGCGTGGAGCTTGGTCCGGAGGCAACGGCGGAGGAGTGGATCCGGGAATCCTTACGGTTCCTTTCCTAATCCCACGAAGAGGAGGTTTTTCATATGCCTAAGCGTGTGATCTCGACGGAGGTTACCGACGAGGATCTTGTCATAGAGAATCATCTCCGGCCTCAGAAGCTGGATGACTATATCGGCCAGAAAAAGGCCAAGGAGACCCTGAAAATCTACATGGAGGCTGCCAAGAGCCGCCAGGAATCCCTGGACCACGTCCTGCTTTACGGACCTCCGGGTCTTGGAAAGACGACGCTGGCCGGCATCATTGCCAATGAGATGGGAGTCAATCTGAAGATTACCGCCGGACCCGCGATTGAAAAGCCGGGTGAGATGGCGGCGATCCTGAATAATCTGAAAGAGGGCGATGTCCTTTTCGTCGATGAGATCCACCGGCTGAACCGCCAGGTGGAGGAGGTCCTGTATCCAGCGATGGAGGATTTTGCCATCGATATCGTCATCGGAAAGGGAACGGCGGCCCGCTCCATACGGCTGGATCTGCCGCATTTTACCCTGGTCGGTGCTACAACCCGCGCCGGCATGCTGACGGCACCGCTGAGGGACCGCTTCGGCGTCGTGCACCGGCTTGAGTTTTATACCCCGGACGAGCTGATGGAGATCATCCGCCGGTCGGCGAAGGTTCTGAAGGTGGAGATTGACGACAAGGGAGCAGCGGAGATTGCCGCGAGATCCCGGGGAACCCCGAGACTGGCGAACCGCCTGCTGAAGCGTCTGCGTGATTTCGCCCAGGTCAAGTACGACGGCGTGATTAATGAGGAAGTCGCGAATTTTGCCCTGGATATCCTGGATGTCGACAAGCTGGGCCTTGACCGC
>CAMOGO010000038.1 GCA_946614075.1 uncultured Lachnospiraceae bacterium
CTTGTGTGTCAATGAGAACCGTCCCCTCTGTCACGCCTCGACTTACTGTTCTCGGTTGTAGATCCAACTGACTTCTTCGCGGTTGCCTCCGATCACGACGATCGCTGCGGCCACGCACATCAGCATCGCGCACATGAGGACAATCCGCTCCGGCAGAAACAGGGTAAATACGCCTGCCGCCAGCTCGCCTCCCAAGGCGCCAAGCGTGCTGATCATGTTGAAGGCGCCGTTAAAACGGCCCTTTTTCTCATCCGGCACATAGCTCTGCGTAGCGGAGATCCGGATCGTGTAGCTCGTGACACCGCCAAGGCCCACAATGAAGCAAAGCAGCATCATGACCGGTACCGGGCAGAACAGATAGAAACCCTCGTTGAGACTGATGATGATGTAGACCGCGAGAGCAATCCAGTACTTCCACGCGACGGGCAGCTTCAGCCGGTAATGGACCGCGCCGCCGATGGCACGCCCGGCCAGAGACATTCCCCAGACGATCATGTAGATGTACTCGCCATTCTGGAAATTGTACTTGAAGAACGGCAGCGTGATGACGCTGGATACACCGCCGCAGATCGCGGAAAAGCCAAAGTAAATCGCGATGGCGAGCAGGCCTTTTTCGGAGAACAGGTAGGTAAAACCCTCCTTGATGTCCTCGAGCACCTGCCGGCCATAGCGCCTGTCCTCTCTTGCGGTCTGTTTCTGCTTCTCGATGTAGGCCTCATCCGCCCCAATCCGGGTTTCCATCACGGCTGCCACGAAGAAGCACACGGCATTGACTCCGAGCAGAGGCGCCAGTCCGATCTGCTTGTAAAAGAAGGTCGAGACCGGGACCATCACAGCCGACAAAGTCTCCAGGACACTGGCGATCGAGTATGCCTTCTGGAAATTTCCCTCGGTGATGAGGAGCGGGTAAAAGCTCTCGTAGGCCACCATGTAAATGCTGTGGATCGATCCGATGATGAAGCAGTACACCGCAAATATCGGGAAGGAAAACCAACCCCGGCTCAGCACGACTGCCATCAGCGCGTAAAGCCCTGCCGAGATAAAATCCAGCGTGTAGATCGTTTTTTTCCGGGAGAAACGGTCCAGCACCGCGCCGGAGATGATCGGCATGAAAAGCTGAGGCAGAGTGAAGCACGCGACATAGATCGCATACAGCATCGTCGACTCGGAAATGTCGAGCACCATCAGGCTCATCGCAAAGCCCGACATGGAATTGCCCAGCATCGAAACGACGCTTCCCAGCGTGATGATCGTAAAATCCTTTGTCCAAAGCGGATTGGGCGTTTGCCCCTGCCCCGCATTACTCTTGTTGTTTTCCTGCCATTCCGTACTCATTTGTAATACCTTGATAATTACTGAAAACTCTATGAGCAAATACCTTGATGATTACTCAAACGATATCTAATCAGGCCATGTCCCGGCAAGTTCCGGATTAATCTCCTAGGTCAGGGTTTGATCTGGTTCAGGATTCGGCCAGGCTCAGTCAGCTTTGGATCAGCCCCTATGTTAGGATTTGATCGGGCTCAAGGTTTGGCGAGACTCAGTCAGCTTTGGATCAGCCCCTATGTTAGGGTTTGATCGGGCTCAGGGTTTGGCGAGACTCAGCACATACTGCCACCAGATCGTCCCGGCGCCGTACCGGCTCCAGAGCTCGACAGGCAGAAAAAGCAGATGAAAAGAAGCAGGAACAGGCAGGTGCGGAGCACCATTCCCTGCGTCCTTATGCCTTTCGAATCTGTCCACCTCGCATTATGATATTCCTGACCCTGCTTATCCATATTCATTTGCCTTAAGGAATGTCGCTCCTGAACTCTTCTCATACCGATTTTTCTTGAAAGTCAATGTCACTCCCCCTTATCGGGGATTGTGCATTGACTTCCTCAATCTCTTTCCTGCTTCCTTTTCCGAAAAGTCAATGTCAGTTCCCCCTTATTGGGATTGTGCATTGACTTCCTCAATCTCTTTCCTGCTTCCTTTTCCAAAAAGTCAATGTCATTTCCCTTTACAGGGATTTTGCATTGACTTCTGGCCACCGACAATCTGACCACAATCCCGGAAAATCAATGTCGCATGCCATCTCAGGGGGTGATACATTGACATTTCCCAATTACCACTTCTTTGCTGATCAATGTAGCATTCTGTTTTCAAGACTTTACATTGACTTTTTCATTTTCTTATCTGATTTCAAGTCAGGAAGTTCAATGTTATATCCCGATCTTATATTGTTTTCATTGACATTCTCCACTTCGAAGGTAATCTGACT
The DNA here is from genome assembly GCA_946614075.1 of uncultured Lachnospiraceae bacterium. Next base: position 2,264 of record CAMOGO010000038.1, read on the forward strand.
CCAAGCGAATCAATGTCATTTCATATATCTGGAATTGCACATTGACTTCCGGCGCCACCGGATGGTTTTGAGGCAAGCCGAGGACCTGTTAGAACCTTTTCTCCGTGTTTCTATCAAGAGGCCGGTCAATACTTCTCCAGCAGCTTGAGCAGCTGGCCCTCGGAGGTGCCCAGCTCGAACTTCATGCCAGCCGCGATGGCGCCGTTGACATTCGCCTGACGGTCGTCAAAAAAGACGCTCTCCTCAGCTTTCAAGCCATAGGTGTCGAGCAGATACCGGTAAATCCGAATGTCCGGCTTGCACATGTGAATCTTGTAGGAGACCACCTCTCCGTCCATATCCGCATGAAAGGGGGCATCGTGTGTATGCGCGTTGTAGAGAACCTCAGAGTAGTTGGAAAGGATGAACATGTGATATCCCTTTTGCTTCAGCTCGTGGACGCGTGCCCAGACCCGCGGGCGGCCGACGTGCATCAGCTCAGGATGGGTCATGAAATATTCCACGGCGTCAGCATCCTCTGGGTAGCATTTTTTCATCCCGGCTATAATCGTCTCCTGTGACTCCGTGCCGTAGTCCATGACGCCCCAGTAAGGATTGTCCAGAAGCCCGCGGCCGACCCGATGGGCATCCTCCGGCGACAGACCGTAGTCGATCAGCAGGTCCTCCCAGCGGTAGCTCATCAATACCTGGCCCACGTCAAACACCAGATTTCTGATTCCCGCCATCATCGTGGCGCTGCCTTCTTTTCCTGCTGTCTCCGTCACAGTACCAGTTTCGTTTTTCATCGTTTCCATGCGTTCTTGCATCTCCTTGTATTCGTTACCAATTTCTATTCTCTAGGAACAAAGTGTCACCCTAAAGCATCCCAGCATTCCTTAACCCTTTAACCCGGAAATCCCTTTATTCCTTTGGCTTGCTTAACCCGGAAATTCCTTTATTCCTTTGGCTTGCTTAACCCGGAAATTCCTTTATTTCCTGGACTTGCTTAGTATCCTGCGGACTCCTTCATCCCTTTGGATCTTTTATGTGCTAATCTTTCATTCTTGCCATCAGCTCCGCGCCGTGAACCTTCAACCACTCTTTGGCGGTTTTGTAATCCGGCATGACCCGCTCTACCTGTGCCCAGAACCTTGGGGAATGGTTCATCTCGAGCCGGTGGCAGAGCTCGTGGACGATCACGTAGTCGCGCACATGCTCCGGAGCGAGCATCAGCAGGCAGTTGAAATTCAGGTTGCCTTTGCCGCTGCAGCTGCCCCACTTGGTGCGCTGGTTCCGGATCGTGATCCGAGAGTAGGTCACCCCGACAAGCTTCGCGTATTCTGCCGTTTTTTGCGGAAAGTAGACCATTGCCTCTTTCGCCAGCTTCTGAATCTCGGCAAAGGTGAGCTTTTCAGGCTCTGGCTCCGGGTCTAGGCCCGCCTGGAGCCTTGCCTGGCGCTTCGCTTCTTTTTCAGCCTCTATCTGGGCTTTTTTCTGCGCCTGCTTTTCCAGGTGTGTCAAGATCCAGTTTCTTTTCTGCTCCAGCAGGCGATTGATTTCCGCCTTGGATACCCTGTATGGGGCGCGGACAAGGAGCTTCCCGTCCGCCGTAATTTCGAGCCCGATCGTCCGCCTGGCGGAACGGATCAGGTCGTATGTCAATTCAAAATCGTTCATATTATTTATAAAAGCCGTGCTTCCTCCCGGGAGCACGGCTTTTTCAAGTCATTCTTTACAGCAGGGTGTGGCGAAGCTCGTCGCCGCTCTTAGCGCTCAGGTAAGCCGGGGCGATATCAAAGATCGTACGGCAGCCGCACTGGCCCTCGCTCGCCAGACGGTACGCTGCACGAGCGTAGGCGGTCAGGACAGAGCCGGTGAACTCCGGGTTGGAGTCCAGCTTCAGGCTGTACTCGACGATATGATGGTTCTCCTTGTTGATGCCGGTCACGCCGCTGCGCAGGACAAAGCCGCCGTGAGGCAGGCCGCTGTGGTCGCGCTTCATCTCCTCCTCGGTGATGAAGGTGACTGTCGTGTCGTAGTCTGCGAAATAGTTCGGCATCGTCTTGATCTCTTCCTCGATGCGGGCCAGGTCAGCGCCTTCCTCGGCAACGACGAAGCACTCGCGGGTGTGCTGCTGTCTTGCGGTAAACTCAGGTGTCTCACCGCCGCGGACTGCCTCGACGGCAGCATCAACCGGTACGGTGTACTGTCTGGCATCCTTGACTCCGGCGATCCGGCGGATGGCATCGGAGTGGCCCTGGCTTACGCCGCGGCCCCAGAAGGTGTAGTTCTTGCCCTCAGGCATGACAGCGTCGGAAACCATGCGGAACAGGGAGAACATACCCGGATCCCAGCCTACGGAGATCACGCCGATCTTGCCGGCTGCCTTGGCGGCTGCGTCGACGTTGGCAAAATGCTCGCCGATGCGTGCGTGGGTGTCGAAGCTGTCGACGACGTTGAACATGCTGGCGTACTTCGGAGTCTGGACCGGCAGGTCAGTCGCGCTGCCGCCGCCCAGGACGAGTACGTCGATCTTGTCCTGCCAGGACTCGATCTCATCTACCTTGACGACCGGAACGCCCTCGGTGCGGATCGCAACCTTAGACGGATCGCGGCGGGTAAAGACAGCGACCAGAGAAAGATCCGGGTTCTGACGGATCGCGCTCTCAACGCCGCGAGCCAGGTTACCATAGCCGAGAAGGGCAATGCGGACAACCTTGCCGCATCCGCAAACCTCATATTTGCCGATGGCTGCAACTGCCCCGGTCAGTGCCTCATCCGTGACATCCTTGCACAGCTCTACGACAGCACTTGCCGTCACGCGGTCAGCCTTTGCGCAGACCACGCCGTCTACTGCCTCAAGAGCCTCCTTGACGCGAGCCTCACAGTGCTCACAGCCCATACCTTTTACTCTGATCCATTTCTGCATTTGTTTCTGTCCTTTCTTGATAGCTAATATCTGCTGCCGCCAGTTCCATAAAGGGTCCGGCTCATCGCAATCTCATTTATCGATCCTATCCTTCCCGGAACACTCATCCTTTTACTCCGATCAGGCAGATGCCCTTGGCCCTGCCCTGTGCCACCTGTGCCTTCAGCTCTGCCCAGGTCGCAACCGGCGGCATCACCTGCCCGTCGCAGGTCACATTATGCGCCTGATACTTCCCATCGACATGCGCGATGTGGATATAGTGAATCCGTTCCCGGATATCATCCGAGTTATTATACATGAGAAGGATTAAGCTTGTAAACCCTTCCGCAAAACTTTCCCACTCGCTCCGACGCCTGCAAAGCTGCGTCCGGTAGCCTCTTTTTTCCAAAACCCGCATGATCGCTCCCGGCGCGATCCCAAGCCGTCCGGAGAAGAGCAGTCCGTCCCGCTCAAACTCAGACAGTAAATCAGAAAGAGCCGGGAGGCCATGTTTCTCCTCTCCGGCTCTGACACGTTCCGTCTCCAGCGTCAGGCAGGCATTGTAGACCGCGATGGCTCCACACCCGCAATACGCTGCATCCTTTTTGCCGACGGCAAGGTCGGCGCAATGATTCTGATTTTCAATGTAACCGGCGGTTTTCTCCCACTGCAGCCGGTGCCTCGTCTCGAATTTTGCATTATTATTCGCATGTCTGCGAATCTCAGCATCCGAAACCGAGGAAAATATCGCTGCCGCGTTCAAAAAACCGGTCAAAAGACGCTTGGGTAAAACTCTCGGGAGCCATGCGAAGATCCCTTTTCCGGAACCCGCCATGGCCTGTCCCCTCTCATTATCCCTGCTGTAATTCATCTCCTAAAGATGGCTCACAGCGTTCCTCGTTCTCCCGCGCCGTATTTACAGCTTCGCCAGAATCTCGATCTCGCAGAGTGCACCCTTCGGGATGTCCTTGACAGCGACGCAGGAGCGTGCCGGTTTGCTGACGAAATACTTCTCATAGACAGCGTTAAAAGCTGCGAAATCCTTGATATCTGCCAGGAAGCAGGTGGTCTTTACGACGTTCTCAAAGCCGATTCCATTGGCCTCGAGGATGGCGCCGACGTTCTTGCAAGCCTGCTCTGCCTGTTCCTCAATGGTCTCGGGCATCTGGCCGGTAGCCGGGACGACCGGGATCTGGCCGGAAGCGAACAGGAAACCGTCGACTGCGATTGCCTGGGAATAAGGGCCGATAGCGGCCGGTGCATTTGTAGTATTTGTTACCTTCATGATGGTACCCCCTTTTAGAACTTTAGCCCCCATAATCAAAAGGCTTTTCAAGTATTATAGCACGGTTTGCGAAGAGTGCAAAGCCTTCCTCCTAAATGCACTTATTTCCTGTTTTCTCCGTTCTCAAGAATAGTAAGCATCTCGCGAGGAGTGACTACATAGGGCTTTAACGGAAAATGCTTTATATTCCCCGTTACAAGATAGGCATCGGTCTCCTTCCTTGCCTCCATTGTTATCGCATAAAAAACAACGTCTTTCAGATCCGGAAGGTTTGCCTCTATCTTTGCGGGATTCAAAAAAACTCCACGTTCTCGAATTCCTTCCATCAGTATCATAATATCTCGCTCCTGAAAGGAGAATTTCTTTCTTCGCAAAACAGCTTCATATTCTGCCAGAATCTGATCATTTAAAAGTGGAACAATGCTTCCAACGAGGGCTTGTTCCACCACTGCCCCGGGAACAGAATCCCAGCGAAGGAGAGCGGAAACCAAAACATTTGTGTCAATGACCGCAAATCGCTTCATCTGCTCTCCTCACCTCTTACCGCTGCGATTTCTGCATTGATCTCATCCAACGTCATTTCGGAGATGCCTGACCTTTCTGCATTCTGACTCATTCGCTTCATCGCCGCAACAGCAGCTGTAGCTTTATAGTCTTCTTCCGGAAGCAGCATGCTGAACGGTATCCCGCGCACTTGCACAGACCTGGTCAGGAACATACGAATTGCCGTAGAAAGATCCAATCCAAGTTGTGCATATATCTCAGCGGCTTCTTGACGTAGGTTATCATCAATCCGTAACTGTAACAATCCATTAGCCATCGTAACACCTCCTCCGCTTTATAATTCAATTGCATTTTATTGTAATACAATTGTACCTCTTCTTTCTATGATAATCAAGTGGTTTTTGTTTCTACTTAAGCCAAAGAGGGCACGCAGCCTGGCTGCATGCCCTCTACTGTTTTTTCACTTATCAAATCCTACGCCAGCACCTTGTCCATACATACGAGGTGGACGCCGGGGATGCCGTTGAATTCGCAGGGGATAATGCCGCGCTCGGTGTAGCCAAGCTTAGCGTACTTGCGGCGAGCGTTCACGTTGCGCTCGTTCGTGTCGATGCGCAGCACCCAGGAGCCGTGCGCCAGCGAATATTCCTCGTAATACTTCAGGAAGTAATCCCCGACCCCGTGGCCATTCATCTCCGGGTCCACGGTCAGGGTATGCATGACCATGACTGCCTCATCCGGCACCTGCGCGGACCAGTCGACGTCAGCGTAGGCGGGCATCTGCTCGTGATTGATGCGGGCGGAGGCTGCGATCTTCCCGTCTGCCTCCAGGACAAAGAGGTCATCCGAGGCGAGTGCCTTGCGGGCGGTGTCAGCCGTCGGGTAGACACCCTTGATCCAGCCGATGGTGTATTTGCCGCTCACCTCGGCATCCAGCACCGCGTCATAGATTGCGGCAATCGCCGGAATGTCTGCCTCTGTTGCTTTTCGAATCTTGAATTCCATTTCAAACTCCCTGTTTATGAAATCGACGCGCACGTTTTCATCAGTGGTGGTGCGAGGCGAGGCCTCGCATGGTGGTTTTTTAGAAATCTCCGCCGCCTCCGCCGAAGGTGTCTCCGGAGGAGCTCATGTGGGTCGAGGAGAAATCGTCATCATTGTCACGATCGGAGGGCTTCGGGATCGGTACGGCGATCACGTTCGAGGTGATGAAATGATCATCCTCGCAGGTCATCCGGAAGCTGTCGCGCTTGCGGTAGTCCGTAGCGCTGGCTCTGGCCCGGACGGATTTCAGCTGACTGCGCATACCTGCCACCGGAACTGCGGCGATGCCAAAGCCTGCCAGAAGGTCTGCGATCACCATCCACGGCTTGACCGTTGCGGGAGTTGTCTCAGCGTTCAGCTCCTCATCGCACATCGTGATAAAGGTCTCAAAGCCTCGGGCGTAGCTGCCATTGCTGAGGTAGTACTTGACTTCATTGCCGATCGACTCAATGTCCCGATCAGAGAAATAGTCGATCGCGGCACCATGTGTGGACATGTGATATTTCCGCTCTCCCATGGAAAGCATGAACAGGATACCGTCCCCGTTTTCACCCATGCCATAGCCGTGGTCGATGAACCAGTCGTCCGTGAAGGACTGGCGATCCTTCCCATTCATCGAATTCACCGCGATGACCGAGACATCCACCTGGCATTTCTCGGAGACCTCCTGGGCGTACGCATCCAGATAGGAAGCCTGCTCCGCCGTCAGAA
>CAMOGO010000039.1 GCA_946614075.1 uncultured Lachnospiraceae bacterium
GATGGCGAGATAGCCAAGTGGTAAGGCGTGGGTCTGCAACACCCTGATCGCCGGTTCAAATCCGACTCTCGCCTCGAAGAGAAACCCTGAAGATTAGTCTTCAGGGTTTTTTCATTATGCGCACGGCCGTCACAAGGTAAATGTTGCCTGACGGCAACGACGACCGGCGCAGCAAAAAGGGCTGTCGCTCTACAAAAGATATAAGGAATAGCCTTCGAAGACGCGAAAAATCACTGATTGTAGTGTCTTCGAAGGCTATTCCTTCCTTGTAGTGCGACAGCCCCTTATTTTGATATTTTATTTCTGGACGATGTTTACCAGACGGCCGGGTACGTAGATTTCCTTTACGATGTTGCCGGTCAGCTTATCCTTGACGGCTTCCTTTGCGGCAGCGATCGCGTCATCCTTTGCGATGTTGCGGTCGATCATGATCTGGGCACGGACCTTGCCATTGATCTGGACAGCGATCTCTACAGTCTGCTCCTTGGTCTTGGCCTCATCGTACTCCGGCCAGGTGGTCTGATTCAGACGGCCGCCGTAGGAGAGGACATCCCAAAGCTCCTCGGTGATGTGAGGGGCAACCGGGTTCAGGAGGACGATGAAGGTCTTGAACTCATCGCGGGTGACGCTGCCCTTCTTGTAGAAGTCGTTGATGAGGGACATCATGGCTGCGATGGCGGTGTTGAACTTCATGGCCTCGTAGTCATTGGTGACCTTCTTGATCGTCTGGTGCATTCTGGTCTCGAGGTCTTTGGAGTAACCCTTCTGGTCGGTGACCAGATCCTGGAGATTCCAGACACGTTCGAGGAAACGACGGCAGCCCTTGACGCCATCCTGGGACCAGGAGGCAGCCAGCTCAAAGGCACCGATGAACATCTCATAGGTACGAAGGGTATCTGCGCCAAATTCATTGACGATGTCATCGGGATTGACGACATTGCCGCGGGACTTGGACATCTTCTCGCCGTTCTCGCCAAGGATCATACCGTGGGAGGTTCTCTTCTGGTACGGCTCCGGGCAAGGGACAACACCCTGGTCATACAGGAACTTGTGCCAGAAACGGGAGTAGAGCAGGTGGAGCGTCGTGTGCTCCATACCGCCATTGTACCAGTCGACAGGCATCCAGTAGTCAAGGGCTTCCTTGCTGGCCAGAGCCTTGTCATTGTGCGGATCCAGGTAGCGCAGGAAGTACCAGGAGGAACCAGCCCACTGAGGCATGGTGTCGGTCTCGCGCTCTGCCGGGCCGCCGCAGCAAGGGCAGGTGGTGCGTACCCAGTCGGTCATATGGGCCAGAGGGGACTCACCATTGTCGGTCGGCATGTAATTTTCTACCTCGGGAAGCTCCAGAGGAAGCTCCTCTTCCGGGATCGGGACAAAGCCGCACTTCGGGCACTTTACGATCGGAATCGGCTCACCCCAGTAACGCTGGCGGGAGAAGACCCAGTCACGCAGCTTGTAGTTTTTCTTCGGATGACCGAGCTTACGCTCATCAAGCCATGCGGTGATAGCCTTTTTGGCCTCGGCAACGGGCATGCCATCGAGGAAACCGGAGTTCACCAGGATGCCGTCTGCGACATCGGTGTAAACCTCTTCCTGGACATTCTTGCCGCCGGCGACGACCTCGATGATCGGAATACCAAACTTCTTTGCGAACTCCCAGTCACGCTCATCGTGTGCGGGAACGCCCATGATGGCACCGGTTCCGTAGGACATGAGTACATAGTCGGCAACCCAGATCGGAACGGATTTTCCGGTGGCCGGATTGACCGCACGCAGACCCTTGATCTCTACACCGGTCTTGTCCTTGGCGAGCTCGGCACGCTCAAAGTCGGACTTGTGGGAAGCAGCCTCACGATAGGCAGCGATCTCATCGTAGTTGGTGATGCAGTCCTTATATTTCTCGATATACGGATGCTCCGGGGAGAATACCATGTAGGTAACGCCGAAGAGCGTGTCCGGACGGGTCGTGTAGACCGTCATCTTGTCTTCCTGGCCCTCCAGCTGGAAGTCAACCTCAGCACCGTAGCTGCGGCCGATCCAGTTTCTCTGCTGGACTTTGACCGGGTTGATGAAGTCGACGAGGTCGAGATCGTCGATCAGCTTGTCCGCGTACTCGGTGATCTTCAGCATCCACTGGGACTTGACACGGCGGACGACAGGGCTGCCGCAGCGCTCGCAGACACCGTTGACAACCTCCTCATTGGCAAGGCCAACTTTGCAGGAGGTACACCAGTTGATCGGCATTTCGGTCTTGTAGGCCAGACCGGCCTTGTACAGCTGAAGGAAAATCCACTGAGTCCAGTGATAGTACTTCGGATCGGTGGTGTTGACCTCGCGGTCCCAGTCAAAGGAATAGCCGAGAGCGGTCAGCTGATTTTTGAAGCGGCGGACGTTGTTCTCCGTGACAATACGGGGATGAATCTTGTTGGCGATGGCATAGTTCTCGGTCGGAAGGCCAAAAGCGTCCCAGCCCATGGGGAACATGACATTGTAGCCCTGCATTCTGCGCTTACGGGAAATGATATCGAGCGCGGTGTACGGACGCGGATGTCCGACATGGAGTCCCTGTCCGGACGGATACGGGAACTCGACAAGCGCGTAAAACTTCGGAAGCGAATAGTCATCGGAAGCGGCGAAGGGCTTCTCCTCGGCCCAGATCTGATGCCATTTTTTCTCAATTACTTTCGGATTGTAAGCCTGGCTCATTTTATTCTCCTTTTTTATAAGAATACCCCATTCTTCTCACATTATAGAGACGAATGGGGTTTATTCGCGGTACCACTCTATTTCACAGGCATAGCCTGTGCACTTTAGGTCTTCTGTAACGGGAAGTCCCCGTCCGCATGTACATGCCGGCGATGGCCGGTTTCCACGAGGATGCTCTGAGGTCAGTTCGGAGAATGAAAGGTCTGCCTCGCACCAACCGGCAGCTCTCTGGATCCTTAGGATTAGCTCCTACTAGTCCTCTTCTATGCATTTTCGGTATAAAATTCTATCCAATTATAGCACGTAACGGATTTTTGTCAACATGGCAGAGCCCACATAAAAGGCAGAATATACCGATAGTATACGCATTTTTGGCGGTTTTCGTCCGGATCAGTCTCCGAAGCCGCATAAAGACATGCCGAGTGGATATTCTTCCTCGATTTCGGCGAAGCGGCGCTGCCGGGTGACCATGGCGGGGTCATCGGAGAGGATGCCATCGACACCTGCGCTCAGGAGATTCGAGCAGGTGAATTCATTTTTTCCGGTGAAGGCGAATACCTCCAGGCCGCTACTCTTCAGGAAAGACAGGACATCCTTGCTGCAGTCTTTGCCGTCGATCAGGCAGAAAGAGCAGCCGGAGGCCTTCCGGGAAGACGCAAAAGCAGCCGGGTCGCCCGCAGCGGCCGAATTTTCCTCCATAAAACCGATCGCGATCTCTTGCGGCAGAGCCGTGACAGCGGACAGAGCGGACGGGTCATCCACGACAATCCGGACGGATTCGATCAGGCCTTTTTCACGGATCTGAGAAACGACGTCCTTTACAAAGGCTTCCGACTTTGCCTGAAGATGCAGGATCGAGACCAGGGAAAGCGGCTTTACCCAGGAAAGATAGTCGGCCAGGGCGGCGGTAGCGTCCGGGTCTGATTCGGAGACGGAGACAAAAAATCCGTCACAGCCGGGAATCTGCGCTGCAGCCTCGAAAGCAGCAAGGGAATTCGGAGCCGCATCCGGGTGCTCCGCCGTGATCCCTAAGTGGGAAATATTAAGACAGTTCATGACAAACCTCCTCTTCGTCCTATATTGTACGCAAGAGATTAGGTGAAATCAAGAGCAGAAAGGAAGGAGAGAGGGTGAGTGACATCCATCCGAAGAGAGAGCTCTTCGGAATGGATGTCACTCACCCTCTCTCCGCTTTCATGATGAAAGCCGACGGATTGCTCCGTTCTTCGCTTCGCTCGAACTCCCGCAATCCTACAAAAATTCGCAACTCGCTCCGCTCGCTTTGCTTCGCGTAGCTTTATTGCTCATTTTTGTTGCCACTCGGATGACCGATTGGCTGTCAGATGAGCAAGCTCCTCTGAGCAGCCTTCCGGTCATCCTCGTTCGGCTTTCATTAAAAAATCCTACTTTCGGATGTTTTTTGGAAAAAGTGGTTTATGGTATAATTATCACGATATTATAATGAAAATGCAGCGATGTTCGTTTTAGTGGTTGGTGGATGCCTTACAATAAGGGTCAGACAAGGAAAGGAGCGGTTGTTATGAAAAAAATGACAGCATGGTTGCTGGCGGTTGTCCTTGCCGTGGCGGGGGTGCCGGCGATGGCTTTCGCGGAGGGGGAGCAGGACATGACAGGTCCTGTTTACGTGGAGGCTGAGACGTTGCTTCCGGCGAACCCGGATGCGTATACCTTCTGGTATTCCTGCGAGACGCCCTACGTAATCGAGGATGCGAATGGTATGCGGCTTCTGGATCGTTTTGGAAATGAGGTTATGAGGTCGGAGTTCACCATTTCGGAGGTGGCGCCGATTAACTCGGATTATTATCCGGTGTTTGCTGTGTCGGATGTGGATGAGTACAGCAAGTATCTGGTAAACGAAAAGGGAGAGGCCTATACGGGCGGTATTTATTATGACACCGCTGTTTTGTCGGAGCACTGGACGGTGGGTGTACAGGTAACGCCTGGCGGCAGCGGGCCGGATCGGGATTATGGCTATGATTTTGAGCCGTTGGTGATTTCGGCTGTGGATCTGTACTACGATGAACTGTTTGTCGCGACTCTGACGCGGGATGAGGTGGAGTCGATTTACTCGATGTCTGCTTCGGGCAGCTACATGGTGGTCAAGACGCGGCTCGGCGACGATCACTTCCTTTGCATCGGCAAGGATGGAAGCAAGAATGACCTGTACGCTTACGAAACCGGAGTTTCGTATTCGTGGTGGCAGGGTGAGGAGTACTATTACAGCGCCGAGACCGATTCCTATTACCATATTTCAGGCGTGCCGGTGTTTACGCCGGAGTGCCCGCTTACACCGGAGGATGTGGAGAATCCTTACATGGTCGATGAGGAAGATCACATGACCATCCGGGATCTGCAGGGAAATGCGGTTGCGCAGATCGCGGTTGAGGGCATGGAGCTGGATGAGATCGATGAGTTCAGCAATGGATACGCACGGATCGGTGGATATACCACCCAGGGGTGGAATTATTACCACGGTGTCGTGAATGAGGACTTTGAGATTGTCGTTCCGATGATCTATGACGAGGTGGATTGCTACTTCGGGGATATCTTCGAAAGTGGATATGCCCGGGTCGTGAAGGATGGCAAATTCGGATATGTGAATGAGGCAGGAGAGGTCACCTGTCCGCTGAATTACGCGGTCAGTGCCTGTGTCATGGAGGGCAAATATTATTCGCTGATGATGGATCTGGATGGTCATTACCGCCTGGTAAGTGCGCAGGGTGGCATGACGGAGACGGTTTATCCTGATGCGGATGCGTACATTTACGATAATAAGGCTCCGATTCTGCCGGTTACGGATGAGAGCGGAAAATGGGGCATTATCGACTACATGGGAAATGTCCTGGTGCCTTTCGAGACCGATTCTCTGTATTATTTCAGCTTCTCTCAGGATGGCAGTGCGGCTTTGGTCTATGATTATGCTACGGGTGGAGAGGCGAAGCTCTACGCTTTTGGCATGACGGAAAGCGCCGGAGCGGAAACGCCGGAAACCCCTGAAACGCCGGAAACCCCTGAGACTCCTGAAAATACGGGAGTGGTAACCCCGGAAATGCCGGAGATGCCGGAAAATACAGGGACGGATGCCGTTAGACCGGTAAGAAGCGATGAGGCCCTGGAGGGCCTGATGCAGATCTACCTGGCGAATGTCTGGCAGGTTGAGACGGATGTCATCGGCTTCTACCAGGTGGAGGATGGCTCATGGAGATTCAGCATCACCTCCGATCTGGGCGAGGGAGAGTACTCGGTGACGGAAGGTGCGGCTGTCCCCAAAGTAGCGGATGGACACATGTATCTCGAGCTTACGACCGATGCGGGTGATGTGCTTGAGGTAGAGCTTGGAGATATCACGGGAACCATCTATTTACCGCAGTATGCAGGTGAGCCGCAGGATATGAATCTGTTAATCCCGATGGGCTGATCCTATTCCCATTCTTGCCCGCTGTATCAATCCGTGTTAATATACAAGACAGAAGGCGGCGCGAGATGCGGAAGCCTTAAGGTAAATCTGGTTTTTTTAGTTAAACAAGGAGGGAATTATGGGATTAATCAGTGCGATTGCCGGTGCTGCCGGCGGCGTTATGGCAGATCAGTGGAGAGAGTATTTTTACTGCGAGGCGATTCCGGAGAATGTCCTGGCGGTCAAGGGAGTACATCGTACATCCGGTCGTTCCACCAATTATAAGGGCAGCGACAACATCATTTCCAATGGTTCGGTGATTGCGGTGGCCGATGGCCAGTGCATGATCATCGTGGATCAGGGCAAGGTTGTGGATATCTGCGCGACTCCCGGTGAATTTGTATACGATACTTCTACCGAGCCGAGCCTTTTCTACGGCAACCTGGGTGAGAATATCCTGAATACCTTTGCGGCGATCGGCAAGCGTATCGGCTTTGGCGGCGAGCCCGGCAAGGATCAGAGAGTCTACTATTTCAATACCAAGGAGCTGGTCGGAAACAAGTACGGCACTCCGTCTCCGGTTCCGTTCCGCGTCGTGGATCAGAGAATCAACCTGGATATGGATGTGTCCCTGCGCTGCTTTGGTGAGTACAGCTACCGCATCTGCGACCCGATCCTGTTCTATACGAATGTATGCGGAAATATCTCCGGTGAGTACACCAGAGACCGCATCGAGGGACAGATGAAGACCGAGCTTCTGACCGCTCTGCAGCCGGCCTTTGCGAAGATTTCCGCGATCGGTGTCCGTTACTCCGAGCTGCCGGGCCACACGATGGAGCTGGCTCAGGCGCTGAATGAGGTCCTTTCCGAGAAATGGTCCGGCCTGCGCGGCATCGAGATCGTTTCCTTTGGTGTTTCCTCCGTCAAGGCGGATGAGAAGGACGAGGCTATGATCAAGGAGCTGCAGAGAAATGCGGCTCTGAAGGATCCGACGATGGCAGCGGCTCATCTGGTCGGCGCACAGGCAAGTGCGATGCAGGCAGCGGCAAACAATCAGAATGCCGGCGCAGCCTTTGGCTTCATGGGTATGAATATGGCCGGTGCAGCGGGCGGCATGAACGCTCAGAATCTGTTCCAGATGGGACAGCAGCAGGCACAGCAGGCAGCTCCGAAGGTTCCGGTGGACGGCGCCTGGAAGTGCCCGAAGTGCGGCGCCGAGGCGACGGGCAATTTCTGTCCGGAGTGCGGTACCAAAAAGCCGGCAGCGGACGGATGGACCTGCCCGTCCTGCGGTACGCTCAATAAGGGTAAATTCTGCGTCGAGTGCGGCACCAAGAAGCCGGCCGGCGTACCTCAGTACAAGTGTGACAAGTGCGGCTGGGAGCCGGCAGCGGGTACAACGCCGCCGAAGTTCTGCCCGAACTGCGGCGATCCGTTTGACGACGGCGATATCGTAGGATAAAAAAGCCAAAGTGAGCCGATTGTCTAGTAGTGCTTTAAGCGGCGTGAAAAATGTATACATAAGCATTTGCCGAAGGCAGAAAAGCAAGATGTCTGCTTTTTAAAAGTAGGAGAAAGGAGTGAGTCTCTATGGGCCTTTTTGGTGGTTTGTTCGATAAGAAAAGCTGCTCTGTCTGCGGGAAGGATATCGGAAGAATCTTTGTCCGCAAGCTGGAGGATGGGTATCTCTGCAAGGAGTGTACCGGGAAGCTTTCCCCGTTTTTCTCAGAGCGCAGAGAAAGTACGGTGGAGGAGATCAAGGGACAGCTGGCTTATCGCGAAGAAAATGAGAGAAAGCTCGCAGACTTTAACCCGACCCGTACGATTGGCCATCAGATGAAGGTTTTTGTCGATGAGGCACAGGAAAAATTTGTGATCACGAGAGCCAGGAATTTCCGTGATGGGAATCCGGACATCATTGATCTGAAGGATGTCACCGGCTGCGAGATCGATACGAAGGAGTCCCGGACCGAGATCATGAAGGAGGAGAAGGGACCGGACGGAAAAACCAAGAGGGTAAGCTACAATCCGAGCCGCTACATCTATCGCTATGAGGTTGACTGCCTGATCCGCGTCAACAGTCCTTATTTCAGCGAGATACGCTTTGATGTAACAGACCATTCGATCGAGATGGAGACCGGATCCACCGGGCGTGTGCCGGATCCGATGAAGAACACGGATTTCGTGGAGGCCATGAAGATGGCGGAAGACATCAAGGCGACGCTTCTCGGCGTGAGAGAGGAGCAGCGTGAGGAGAGGAAGAAGGCAAAGGAGCCGAAGGCTGCCGTTATCTGCCCTTACTGCGGAGCGACGACAAAGCCGGATGCTTCCGGATGCTGTGAATACTGCGGGGGCCCGCTTGGATAAAAGTGGCACGCCGCATCATGACGAAGAGCTGGCGTGAATAATGGCGCCGGCTCTTTTTCCATAAGAGACATGACTCATAGGGGACATTACTTATAGGAGACGTTACTTATAGAAAAGATTACTTATAGGAAAGATTACTTATAAGAGACATTGCTTAGGGGGAGCACCATGCTGTCAATCCGGAAAGAACAGCGAAAA